>DATNRE010000243.1:0-4647 GCA_036703685.1 Candidatus Obscuribacterales bacterium | reverse complement strand
CAGGGGGAGCAGGGGGAGCAGGGGGAGCAGGGGGAATAGGTAATAGGTAATGAACAAAAATCTAAAATAACCCGCCCGTACCCGTTATCAGTTTAAGAGTTACGTCCGGTGTAATTAGAATTTATTGGATAACTAAATCATCCAGTTGCTGTTGCATTGCTGTTTTCACTTGTTGATAACAAATATCCACATACTCCCGATCATTGGCGGCGTCCCGTCCATAGCGTTCAAACTCAATCGCTGGACAAATGTGGATCTTGATTTTGGCAGGAAGGGGAAAATTAGGTAAAGGCCCAATTCCCACACCCCAAGGTAATCCCAAATAAATCGGAAAGACCTCGGGGTCAAGACCTAATAACCAAGGCATTCCTAATTGATGGAGTTGTTTTACCCAGTCGTAAATATCGGCCAGCACAATTAAAGTATCGTGGGCACCCGAGGAAATCACCGGAACAATGGGGGCTTTCTCCCGCAGGGCTAACTTGATAAACCCTTTGCGACCGGCGAAATGAATTTGATTGCGTAACGCATGGGGCCGAAATACATCCTCACCGCCCCCCGGATAGACCAAAACCGTCGCATCCTGTCGCAAGGCTGCCATACCCATGCGGGGATGGGCAATAACGGCTCCACAACGCACCGCCGATGTCGCGACTTCTGGAGCCACCTGCCAAACCTTGGGGTGCATGAGTCCATAGAGTAATCTTTCATTTCCGAAACGCTGATACCAAGCGTACAGGCCCATAAACATATCCGGTGCCGCTAAACCCCCATTATGGGAACCCACCAACAACATTTTGTTTTGAGGCGGGAGATTCTCCCAACCGGAGGTTTGGACTTGAAAATAATGGTCATAAAACCAACCCAAAAACGGCATTAAGAATCGGATATAGTCGGGATCACGATCCTGTAATGACCAACCGGTGAAACGGGGATTCTCGGTTGGTTTGGGAGATGGATTAATATGGTCGAAGGGGTTCAAGATCACGGAGTGGTAAACTTTGCCTCTGTCAAGATACTCTAGTTTTGAGAAAATTTGATCTTAATTAAACCACAAAAAAGCAGGGAATGGGCAAAAAGATTTTACCTAGTAGTGAGGGCTTTAGCCCTCAGAATAGCCCTAAAGGGCTTACTACGAGTTTCTTCTACTACTATTGATTGTTGTATTAATATAGAATAATATTGTACCTAATCCTTAACGCTTATGAATGCGGCTATCGAGGTGAAAGATTCAGCTTTAATTCCTTGCTTAAACCCGGTGGTGGAAACCCATAATTTGGGAAAATTTTATCGCACGGGTTTTTGGATGAATCAAAAGATTGAATCCTTAAAAAACTGTACTTTAAGCATTAATAGGGGAGAAACCTTTGGTTTATTAGGACAAAATGGAGCCGGGAAAACCACATTATTAAAAACCTTATTAGGCATTGTTCGCCCAACATCAGGATCGGCTATTTTATTAGGTAAACCGATTGGCGATCGCCACATTAAACAGCGAGTTGGATATTTACCAGAAAACCCCTATTTTTATGATCATCTTACGGGATGGGAATTTTTGGAATTCGCCGCCGGACTATTTCAAATTCCGAAATCAATTCAGCGTCAACGCATTCCCCAATTATTAGATTTAGTCGGTTTGGCTAAATCTGCGGCGCTTAAAAAACAAATGCGCCAATATTCTAAGGGAATGTTACAACGGGTGGGAATGGCGCAGGCTTTAATTAATGATCCCGAAGTGGTATTTTTAGATGAACCGATGTCAGGGCTTGACCCGATGGGACGGTATCAAATTCGGGAAATTATCTTATCTTTAAAAGCACAAAATAGAACGGTTTTTTTTAATAGTCATGTTTTATCCGATGTGGAAAAAATTTGCGATCGCATTGCTATTTTAGCAGAAGGAGAACTGATTAGTATAGGTTCGTTGGATGATTTATTGGGGACGACTCAAACCTATATTGTTAAGGGAAAGGGAGGAGATGTTAGTATTTTACAAAATTGGATATTGGATTTAGAAATTGATCAAGACTATTGGGAAGGACATCTCAAGGGTGATCCAGAATCATTTTTTGTGCTATTAAAAGAAATGGATGCTCAACTCTTGAGTCTAAATTTAGCCCGATTAACCTTAGAAGAATTTTTTATGCAGAAATTAAAAGAAAGGGGAATTCATGCCAGTGGTTAATAAACAACTACTTTTATCAACCTATATAATAATTTACCCCACGCCAAACCATTATGTCAGCGTGGGGTCTTTCGTTAATTCCGCTCCCACGGATTTAACAAAAATTAACAGTCGTAGTAGAGGGCAAACTCGTAGGGAGTGGGACGTAACCGGGTGGGGTTAACTTCGTTATCGAGTTTGTAGGAAATCCAGTTAGCGATAAAGTCTTCCGTGAACACACCGGGTTCAGTTAAGAAGGCGTGATCCTGTTCCAAGGCTTCCAAGGCCAATTCCAAAGAACCTGGGGTAGAAGGAATCTTGCGCAGTTCTTAAGTACTGAGATCGTAGATATCCACATCCAAAGGTTCACCCGGGTCAATTTGGTTTTTAATCCCATCAATCCCCGCACAGAGCATCGCTGCAAAGGCCATATAGGGGTTGGCGGTGGCATCAGGACACCGGAACTCTAAACGTTTGGCTTTAGGGTTATTTCCCGATAGAGGAATCCGCACAGAGGCTGAACGGTTTCCTTGGGAATAGGCTAAGTTCACCGGAGCTTCATACCCAGGGACTAAGCGTTTGTAGGAGTTGGTGCTGGGGTTGGTCAAGGCTAACAACGCCGGGGCGTGTTTGAGAATCCCGCCGATGTACCACAGCCCCATGTCGCTGAAGCCCGCGTATTTATCGCCAGCAAACAGGGGTTTACCATCTTTCCAAATGGATTGGTGAGTGTGCATCCCAGAGCCATTATCCGCAAACACGGGTTTAGGCATGAAGGTGACGGTGCGGCCGTATTTTTTACCGACGTTTTTGATTACATATTTGTAGGTCATCAAGTTGTCGGCGGCTTCAATCAGGGTTCCGAATTTGAAACCGAGTTCGCACTGTCCACCGGTAGCCACTTCATGGTGATGTTTTTCAATGGGAACTCCACATTTGGCCATGGTTAATAGCATTTCGGTACGGATATCTTGGAACGTATCCGTGGGAGCTACGGGGAAATAGCCTTCTTTGTAGCCCGGTTTGTAGGCTAAGTTACCACCGGGTTCTTCCCGTCCAGAATTCCAGCGACCTTCAACGGAATCGACATAGTAATAGCCGCAATGTTGGGTTTGGTCAAAGCGAACATCATCAAAAATGAAGAATTCCGCTTCCGGGCCAAAGAATGCCGTATCCCCAATTCCGGTGGAAACTAAATAATCAATGGCTTTTTGGGCAATTACCCGGGGACAACGACTGTAGGGTTCTCCGGTACGGGGTTCTTGAATACTACAAATGATGCTCAGAGTCGGTTCTGCCATGAAGGGATCGATCCAGGCTGTTTTTGGATCTAGCACCATGGACATATCAGATTCGTTAATGGCTTTCCAACCGCGAATACTGGAACCATCAAACGGTACGCCGTCTGTAAATGAGGATTCATCGATTTGGCTGTTGTGTACCGTTAGATGCTGCCAGGTTCCTAGCATATCCACGAATTTCAAGTCAATCATTTGAATCTTTTGGTCTTCGATTAACGATAAGACCTCTTGGGCAGTCTCAGGCATGGATGAATATCTCCTCAAAAATCTTCTGGATTATCTCTGACAAGTTTGGCAGTTGGACTGACAAAGCATCTGGCTGATCATAGTGACTCAGATTGATTAAGTTTTGTATTGAGTGTTACAATACAGCACGTCGCGACTTCAGAATAATTGAAAGATATTATAAGGGAGATAGACTTCATGCAAGACGCCGTTACCAGCTTAATAAAAAATTACGACAGAACGGGTCGGTATTTGGATCGGGATGCCCTCGATCAACTCAAGTCCTATTTTGCCACCGGGACAGTCAGAGTTCAAGCGGCTGGGGTGATTAACTCGAATGCGGCTGATTTGGTTAAACAGGCTGCTTTGGCTTTGTTCGAGGAAGTTCCCGAGTTGATTCGTCCCGGGGGAAATGCCTACACTACCCGTCGCTATGCGGCTTGCTTACGCGATATGGGTTACTACCTGCGCTATGCAACCTATGCTCTGGTGGCTGGGGATATGGATGTTTTGGATGAACGGGTGCTGCAAGGTTTACGCGAAACTTACAATTCGTTGAGCGTTCCCGTTGGCCCTACTGTTTTCGGGATCGGGATTCTGAAAGGCTTGGTCACACAACAGGTTGCTGCTGCTGGTTTGCCCACGGGGGATTATTTAGAACAACCTTTTGATCATTTAATTCGCGAATTGAGTGAACAGGATATTTAATTTTGGACTCGATTTTTTTGGCGAACACACCCCACGGGTTCATAAGGGTTGCGCTCAGTTAAGTTGATCAATAATAGGGCGATCGCTAACAACTAGGAAGCATCGCCTTAATTGGCTTGAGTTCAGGGTTTGGGATTAACAATTTAGCAGATAATTCCCGAGGCGGCTGGTATTTTAAATACCTGTTAAAATTCTTCAAATAGACCCCAAACTACACAGGATTCCAGATTGTATTCCGTCGGGTTTTTC
>DATNRE010000242.1:0-3340 GCA_036703685.1 Candidatus Obscuribacterales bacterium | reverse complement strand
CACAGAAGTCGAAGATATAAAAGGTAGTCAACGAATAGCGGTAACCGCCTGGGTGGATTCCAATAGTGCAATTGAATTCCTGGTGCCGGAATGGTTTATCAAAGTCGTGGGGTATAAATTTGATGCCCAGCCAGCCGATACGATGAAACGGATCGGGAGAGCCATGGTCACACCCGCCGCGGGGGCTGCCAATAATGCTCAAAGAGCAACCGGATTAAAGGTTAAGGGGGGAACGAAGCTAATCGGGGCGAAAATAACCATCCCCACACCAAAAGCCGAGACAGGGAAGCAGACAGAAGTTTTTGGATCATTCTCAAAAAAAGTCGGCACAAAAAACATTACTGTCAAAAAGCGGGGGCTTAGAGTTCCTGGTCATCTTAGTAATAAAGCGATTCAATATTGGTTATTTGTTACAAGTACCACTGTTCCCCAGTGGTTTGAGCGAGGGAGTTATCGGTTTCAAGTTGCAGGGCTAAACCCGGCTCCAGCTTTAGAAGGGTTGGGAACAGCCCACAAAGGAACCACAGCTTAATTATTTTAGCTCCAACCATTCGTGGTTGGTTGCTAAAATTTCAGCAGTCAATAAATACCCATCTTCTGGAGTTGTTCCCAGGGTATAATTAATTTCCTCTCCCTCCATACCTTCTGTTAGATACTCCTCAAATTGTTCTAAGAATGCGTCTACAAATTCAGGGTTAAATTGCTTGTACAGTTCTTTTTTGTTCATCCAATTTTCTGATAAACAAACAGAAATTTCTTGAACAAAAGATTGGGGCAATACAATCATGATCATAACTTATCAGGACTTATCAGGGTAAAGGTATTTTACACAATTATATCTTTCATGAACTTAATTAATGTCTCCTATAGCAGTTTTTATTCTCATCTCTCAATCAATTTTCGACTTTGTGATTCTGATATTTATAATGTTCAAGATGTCAGAAATTATTAATAGTCTAAAAAAAGCCGAAAAAGATATCGACGAGTTATGGAAAACTTATAGACTCTTTAGGTCGATGATCTACGGTTCCCATAACCGACTAATTGCAAAACTAGCAACTACCCTGTCAAAAAACGAAATTCATACAGATTTTTCCGAAACCTACTTAAAGGACGAATAAAACCATGTGGACAACTTTCTCCAAGCAACAATCTACTCAAAAAACCCTTGTACCGGGTGAGTTTGGAACGACAACAACTATTACAATTCCCAATACTATAGAGGGGGTAGAAATTATCCCAGAAGATACTACTAATACAGTAAGATTTGCAAATTTAAGCCTAGAGAACAAAGCTGATTCTAACGGCGACCCTATATCGGTTTATGTAGGGATCGGATTTCTGCCAACGCCTTTACTGTATAGCTTTGAAATGTTGAGCGGTCAACAGGAATACGCAATGCAAATCAACGGTCAACAAATAGAGGCAATTTGCGAAACGGGTCAAACAATTAAAATTAATGTTCAAATTGCCAACGCAACAATGAAAACTTTATGAGTAGTTGGTCAAACTTTAAAACTAATAATAATTTAATTGTTACCCAATCGGAAATTCCTTATATTTCAGGCGTTGAGGGGGTAGCAATCTTAGGGGTAAATTCAACAATAACTATAAAAGGATTTAATTTCAACCCAAGTAGTGAAGTAATTTGTAATGCCGGGATAATTAGCAATATTAAGAAAGATCCAGAAACAATTATTTTTGATTGTCTAGCTAGTTCTCCTGGGTCTTTTCTGGTAGAGGTTCGCAACGGAACGCTATCGAGCTTGGATTGGAATAGCGATTTTCAGCCTGTATTAATGGCACGTAACCCACTAAATTTAACTAATGGTTGGTTGGATTTTAGAACCGCCAATAGTAGTAATTTTGGTTCTGTTGTAGTCAGTCATATTAACCAAGGATTGGCTACTAAAACTTTTGCTAACTCTGGATATACTTTAGACGTTATAAAAGGTTTATGTATTGGGAGTAAAGGAACCAATAATAGTAGTAGTCTTTGGGCTAATTATATTCAATTCAATGATTATCTTTTTCCGTTAACATCAACTAAGTTAACAGTTGTTTATAATACCAATACAGAACAAACTAATGTAGCAACCAATTCTTCTTTTTATCACAATCTAAGAATGGCGATAGGTAATCCATTAACAAATAATAATAATATAACAAATAATACATTGGTAGCTTGTTCTAATTTCTCAGGTAATACATGGATAGACAGAAGGTATAATAATAGTTCGATTTCAACACTGCGGCTATACCCATTAAACCCGATACTTATTAATAGTATTTATAATGTGAAGGTAATATTTGATTATTTTAATAATACTGTAAATGTTTATATGTTAAACGATCTAAATAATTTAGATGCAGCAGGAACCCTGGTCATGGATAATATCCCGATTCAATTTAAAGAGAATAATTATGTTATGTCTCCATCGGGTATTCCGTTATTTCAGTTTCAAAATCCCTCAAATCTAACCCCTGTTTTATCTTCTGTTATAGCCATGAAAATTGATTAACCCCGTCCCCCTTTGGGCTTGACTGTAATCTCATTGGTAGCCATAGGTTATAAAGTTGTATTCAAGTTTATAAAGTTGTATTCAAGTTTATAACCTCATCTTATGGCGATCGCTTAGATGTGTCAATACCTGTATTCAAGCTTATTTTAACCAAAGTCAACCTCACCCCATCGGTGTCCCATTTCGTTACCGGGGGTTATCCGTTGGGGGTGGCTTGGAGAGAATTTGCACCAGTTACACCAGTTGTGCACCAGTTGTGCACCAGTTGCTGCACCAGTTAAATCCTTATATATCAGGGGTTTGCACCAGTTGCACCAGTTAGATATACAAATGACTCAAAGTTAAACTTTAAATTAAAAAAATATTACTAATATTCCTACTGCTACCCCTACTGTGATTAAAGATGCGCCCAAAAACCTGTAAATAGTGGTGTCGCTTAATTGGTCGGGTATTTGATCGGGTTTCTCGGGGGATTAGGAGAGTGATCACTGTGATTGTCGCTGGGATTAAAAATTGGGGTGCGATCGCCTGCTATTGCCGGGGCTATTAAATAGAGCTTAGATATTGTGGGCTTTGTTGGACTTGATGGGATGTGAAACCAGAGGAGATTGAAAACAAGGCTTGGGGGATGCTGAAAGTTTGACTCGTTAGCTTGACTCGTGCGAGTCAAATGCGAGTCAAATTCTGTGAATCTTAGATTGTTAACCCCAATAATTAAGAACCCCTACACCGTATATAGCGCAGGGGTTTCAGTAATCATCTATATGTAGTATTTGTTAAAGCGGGTGGCGGGAATCGAACCCGCATTAATAGCTTGG
>DATNRE010000241.1:0-2679 GCA_036703685.1 Candidatus Obscuribacterales bacterium | reverse complement strand
GTGATAAACGAGAACCCTATAGCAATGAAATTGATCGCTATTGGCAGTTTGCTCAAATTTGGTCAAAAGGAGATGATGTTATGGAGAAAACCATGGAATTTACCCAAGATTTAGTCAAAAAATATCGCAAGTTCTATCAAGTTGATATCAAAGATTCAAGTCATTCAATTTTGTTACCCATTACTAAAGCTTTGGAGGTGATTTTATCGAGTCCAAATGATCTTGATCCGCAAGATTTAATCTTTCAAGGGGCTGGACAATTGCGCGATGCGTTGGATCGTCAAGAAGTCTATAAACGCCCCTTAATTAAAGATAAATCCGTGGATTATGCCCTGCGTCAACAACAGGAACTTGAAGCCATTCATGGGTTTATGACAACCTTTGTGGGGGAGGTTTTTTTAAAGCAATATAAAGGCGATCGCGCCCTGCTGCAAGAAAACCGAAACCGCATCAAAGCGGGGGCAGAATTTGCTTACCGTTGGTTGGCATTACAAGATAAACAACAACAATCTCAAGTCCAAAATTAACACTTTAAAGGAGATGATCACCATGGCAATTCTCGAAACTATTAAACCAGAATTTCAAGCCGCTTTTCCCCGTTTAGCTTCGGGTAAATATATCCATTTTCTCATGGTACGTCATAGTCAATCTTTCCCCGTTTTTCAGACCGATGGAGTTTTAAACACCGCCCGCACTCAAGCGGGATTAACTACTGTTGATTTTCTCAGTCGTTTAGTGATGTTTAAACGCAAACAAATTACTCCAGAACGATTAGCAGGACGGGAATTATTGCGGTCTTTAACCTTAACCAGCGCCACCGAAGGTGCAGAAAATGGTTGTGAATATAATGGTGAAAAATCCTGTAAAAAATGCCCTGATTGTATTCTTTATGGGTTTGCTATTGGGGATAGTGGATCGGAACGTTCTAAAGTATATTCTGATTCGGCTTTTTCTCTGACTCCTTACGAAAATTCCCACCGGAGTTTTACCTTTAATGCTCCCTCTGAAGGGGGAACTATGAGCGAAAAAGGGGTAATGCGAAGTGCAATTAATGAATTAGATCATGTTCTGCCAGAAGTGGCATTTCCGACGGTAGAAACCCTGCGTGATTCAACCTTTGAAGGGTTTATTTATGTGTTAGGAAACTTGTTAAGAACCCGACGTTATGGCGCACAGGAATCGCGCACAGGAACCATGACTAATCATCTAGTAGGACTGGTGTTTTGTGATGGGGAAATTTTCAGCAATCTGCATTTTACCCAGGCAATTTATGATCAGTTAAAACCAGATATTAATGCTCCGATTAGTGATATTTTGACTAAAGCAACGGAAGTGGCTGATCATTTAATTAAAAAGGAACCTGTGCGGAAAAGTCAGGTAATTTTGCGTCCCCAATTGGATGAATTGTTAACAGAAGTGAGTGCAATTTATCAGGATGAAATGCGCTTGCGGGAAACTTTGACGACTCTCTATCAACAGACAAAAAGTTATGCCGAAACCTATGGTGCTTTAACTAAGGAAAAAGGCAAAGGGAAAGGAAAATCTAGTTCTTAATTAGTTGTTGTGCTTTAGCACTCAATCTTGGGATTCAAGTAAGCTGGAAATTTTTTGTTTTATTTTGAACCTCTGGGTGCGCTGAAGCGCAACAACTTTACAACAACTTTAATTTTTGAGGAAAATTGAATGGTTCTTTATCGCTGTAATTTGACTTTGCATGATAATGTTTTTTTTGCCAGTCGGGAAATGGGTATTCTGTATGAAACGGAAAAATATTTGCATAATTGGGCATTAAGTTATGCGTTATTTGAAACGGTTTATATTCCTAAACCCTATCGACTACAGGGGAAAAATGCTCAAAAACCTGCTTATTTAGATGGCGATCGCGAACAAAATTTACTCCATCTGAATCGAGCCCAAATTTATGTTTTTCCCGCCCAGCCCCTGCGGTGTTCCTATCAAATTAATACCTTTAAAGCGGCTCAAGTAAATTACTATGGAATTTCTAAACAATTTGGGGCTACCGGGGCAAACCGCAACTATCCGATTAACTACGGTCGAGCTAAGGAATTAGCCGTAGGGAGCCGATATCGGACTTATATTATTGCACCGCCGGAGGTGAAATTTCCAGCCTGGATACGGTTAGGAAAATGGGCGGCAAAAATTAAAGTAGACGTGACACCCATTCCCGATACTGGGATTAAAAAAAAATCGGGAGAATATGTCTGTAAACATCCCTTAAATCCCGTAGATTTACCACCCTCTTGTCGCTTACTTTTATACAATCGGATTGTTATGCCTCCGGTTAGTTTATTAAGTCAGGCTCAATTAATCGGCGATTATTTAGAAATATCAAGACCGAATCAAGGGCAAGAAATGGCAGAATGGTCACAATTAACTGAGTTATCTTTTCCGATCAATTTACCTTTAGGAGTGGCTTATGGAGCGCATAATGTTGCAGTCTGAGAAGTCTTTTAATTTATATGCGATCGTTGTTCAAATCGTTGCTATTGATCGGGTTTATCTACCTCCCACATTAGGGCGGGCGATCCATGCTCAAGTTTTACATTGGTTACAAATGGGTGATCCAAATGCTTCTGAATATGTCCATAATAGTCAGGATTCTCCCATCAGTTTATCAGGTTTAATCGGTCATCGTCGTGCCTCTGGAATTCGCTCGGG
>DATNRE010000240.1:0-2280 GCA_036703685.1 Candidatus Obscuribacterales bacterium | reverse complement strand
CCCACAAACTAGACAAAATAGAGCTACCAAGTAGAACATCGGTTCTCTGAGTTCTGGGATTAGACGGGCCAAAAAACTCAATAGGGAACTGATACAGGAAACGAGCAAGAAAAATCCGACGGCGCGATAAAATATAATCATTGGTCATGCCTTAAAAGCCCCGTGAGATGTCCGTCCCACGGGGTTTAACGTTTGTTTCTAAAGTTGGGCCATCAAGTTAGCAATTGCCTGATCAGCCATTTGTTCGGCTTTTTGCAAACCCTGACCCATAGCTGCATACCGGGGACGTTTGGCCTGTAATGCCTTGGCGGTTGTCCCTTTGTAACCCTGGGTTTTAACCTCAAATTCGGCTTCATTACGGATCATCCGTTGGCCATGTCGGTTAATTTTGGCCTCACTGTTAAGGATTGACTCATGATGATCCGCCGCTTTTTTAGTGGCCTTAGCATTCTGTTTTTTAACCCGGGCTAACTCGCTCAATCCGTCTGCTTCCTCTGGGGTAAATTCGCGCACCCGGTCACAAACTGGCATTGTCCGATAGGTGTCAAAAATCGTTTCCGGTGGGTTATCGGGTGTGATTGCATTACTAGCAGAAAGTTTAAAAACGCTATCCTTGCTAATCCCTTTGTGGGAACCGTCAACGGGTGCGATAGATGATGTTTTTAGATCGTCTCCTCTCAAAAATCCAAGCATTATTAATCTCCTTCTGAATCAGTGTTACAGCGATATAGTGATATGGACATGGGTTGCTAAATAGAACCCGGTTAAGAAGCAAAGCAGGTATAACAAACCCGGGACTAAGTAATCAATAATTCCAATAGGTTTCATAATGCCAAAGCCTCCGATAGCATCCGATCACTTTCCTCTAATAGAGTTAGGAAAACCGTGGCGGTATCTTCATCCAGTGGCTCGCTTTGAAGCTGTTCTAAATCAGGTAGGCTTAACCCTTTGTCCATCATCTTTAAAAGCAACTGGTCACGGATGGGTGACGGGGATTCAGGACAATCAGATAATTGATTGGCTTCACCCGTGGGGGTCAACGACGGGATGGGTTCGGACTTCTGGACATAATCATCCGTTGCGGTGTTAACGATGGTTTCAATTCGGAATGAATGCCAACGGGTATCTATTCCCTTGGCCATACAGTTACCCCAAATATCAAAGTAGAGGATTTCGTAAACTTGGCGACCTGTGGTAAAGGTTGCACCCGGTATCATCCATGATTGGTAGGCTTCAAACCGTGAATCGGTTTCGGCAAGGATCGGGAGGTTCTCAGGGTCAACGATTTCAGAACATAGCACCCACTCCCCATCAATCAGGGTATGGGTAGGATTGTCAAAAGGTAAATCGTCAACGGTAGGGGGATTAACTGTTACAGTGATATCGGTACTGGGTTCAGTTTCTTCTGTCTGATCCTCTGGGTATGACCATTGAGTTATCCCCATCGCTTCACAATGAGCGTCTACCGTTACCTTCATCTCCTCAAATTTTGCGATCGCAACTTCCCATGTTGCCTTTTTGGATAAGCTCCCGTGCTGCCGTACTTCATCAGGGGTTAACCCTAATTCAGTCGCTTTAGCTTTGAGTTCTGTCAGTGTCATAATTAAAAATGCTCCTAATAACTAGGGGTGAGTACCCGTAGTGATTAACTTTGGTCGGTTGGCACTACGGGTTATTTATTTACATATTACTACTATTTAGATATTAATGCTATCTTTATTAATACAATATACTTATTATCTACTGCTATCGGATAAGCAATACTAATTAGATATAACTACTATATACATAGTAATAACTGCTAGGATACTGTTAATGGTAAAGTTGAGGTATGGCAGTGATAAATAAAATCAAACATTTTTGCGATAACAGGGAGATTACCCCCTACCGACTCTGGAAGGACGTGGGGCTTGCTCCCAAAACAGCTTATGATCTGTACAACAACCCAGAACAGCTACCCTCATCATCCGTGTTAAGTAGAATCTGTGATAGATACAGGGTTCAACCTAGCGAGTTATTAGAATGGGTAGAACAAGTAGACTAACCAACCCACCATCACCCCAAACATTAAAACCCCTGATAGCTAGTCAGGGGTTATTTTTTGGTTATTTCACTGTGTAGGTTGTGTAAATGTTGTAATGCTTACGGGGTAACGGTTACGGGTGCTTTAAAACAAAAAACTGGTACGGGGGTTGTGTAGGGCCGTGTAGGGGGCCGTGTAAGGTTCTAACCCTTATATATCAATACTTCCCACTTTCTTACACGGCCTACACAGCTATT
>DATNRE010000239.1:0-2685 GCA_036703685.1 Candidatus Obscuribacterales bacterium | reverse complement strand
GCTTGGGGAATATTTTCCCGCACTCTTTCGCACAGTTTCCAGGCGCTTAATGTGGCTGCAATGGCAATTTCTTTTTCTTTTTCGTAGGACATGAAAACTCCAATAATAGGGATCACGGATTTAAGAGGATTTCACGGATTTCACGGATTTTAATCTGTGTTAATCTGGGTAATCCTCTTAAATCCGTGTTTATTATTTTAAACTATAAAATGTTAAAGCACAATTTCCATAGGTTTTTTCTCGACAAATTTCTAACTCTGTAATAGGTTGAATTTGCCAACGATGGGGATGATGTTCTACGGCAATTTCTCCGTGATCAGACAGGAGTTGATATTGAGATATGGCTTCTAATACAGGTTGATAAAGATTGCTATTATAGGGCGGATCAAAATAAATAAAATCAAATTGTTGCCCGGATAAGGTCTTTAATTTCCCTAAAATATCTCCTCGAATCACTTGAATTTTTTGGGAAGAATCCGCCATTGTTTGCCAATTTTCTTGGATAAGTTTACAGGCTTTTCCATGTTGTTCAATCCCGATCACAACCGCCGCCCCTCGACATAATGCTTCGGCCCCCATTGACCCACTACCTGTGCATAAATCCAACCAGCGACAGCCTTTTATTTTACCTTGCCAAATATTAAAAACCGCTTCCCTGACCCGGGCTAATGTGGGTCTGGTTTCCTCTCCGGGTAAGGTTTTAATTAAGCGGTTTCCATAGATTCTTAAACTCAAAAATTTATTCCTCCAATCAATCAGAAACCGGGTTTCTCAAGCTGAAATTTTGATTTTATCCCCAAGATTTATACAGAAACCGGGTTTCTCATCTCAAAATTTTGAGGTTTACCTTGAACTAATTCCACAAAATTGTCCAGCATTTTAAGTCCGGCGTTGGAGGATTTTTCCGGGTGAAATTGTACCGCCATCACGTTATCTTTTGCGATCGCAGCCGTAATAATTTGACTACCATGTTGAATCGTCGCGGCGGTTAAATTACTATCAGTTGGATCAACATAATAGGAATGGACAAAATAAACCCAAGGTTGGGAACCAATGGTATTCCATAATGGGATATTGGGTTGCGTTAAAGATAGTTGATTCCAACCAATATGGGGTATAGTTAACCCAGGTTCGGACTGAAAACGGCGCACAGTTCCCGGGAATATTCCTAAGCCTTTTTCTTGCCCTTCTTCTGAAGATTCAAACAGAATTTGTAGCCCTAAACAAATGCCTAAAAAGGGAACACCGGAAGCAATGACATCTTGAATGGGTTCGACTAAATTTCGCGATCGCAAATGTTGCATCGCGGGGTCAAAGGAACCCACCCCCGGTAATACAACCGCATCGGCATTTTTAATCACTGTAGCGGAGTCAGTCACTTGAGGTTTTACCCCGGCTTTTTCTAAACCTTTGCAAACCGAGTGTAAGTTACCCATATCATAGTCAATTACCGCGATCGCAGACATTGATTTTATTCCTTATCCTGTGGGTTGAAATTATTCTGATTTTAGCATTTTTTCTGCTTTATTATATGAAATCTGTAAATGTTTTCTACACATTCGCCCCTGTAGAGACGTTCCATGGAACGTCTCTACAGGAGGAAATGGATTGCAAAGTCCCCCTTATTAAGGGGGATTTAGGGGGATCTCAACTAAGGTTTAGAAACCAATAAAGTTGTCGATGCACTGCGACCAAATTGTTCGGGAGTATGTTGTAATTTCGCTTCCGCACCCGGCCATAAATATTCCCCAGGAGTAACAGAACGAACTAAATAATGCAGTTGATAAATTCCCGGTTCTAAGCGATCGCTATAGGCCGTAATTCGGTCATTATGAACCGTTTGATAATTAATTTGCCAACTACTTTTTTGCGCTTCTACTGCCAAATTACTTGTTTGAAAACTAGCATCAATGGCTTCAAATCCGGCGGGAAGGGGGTCAGTAATCATGACTTGATCAATAGGATGATCCGTAATAATATCTAAACCGATATCAAACACCTGTCCGGGTGATACCTTGAGCAGATCTTTAGGGGAATTTAAGTCAATTGTTTGTAGGACTTTATCCTCATTTGCTGGGCTAATTGTGCGAGTAATTCTTAACCCATTTAAACGTCCGGGTTGATTTCCTTCTAAACGATATCGATAGGCAACCCAATAATTTAATTTACCCTGATTTGAGGGTTCTAAAATTAAATCATTTTTGCCTTTGGGTAATTCCGACATAGGTAGATTTAAACTAAAATTAGAATCTTTATACCCTTTGAATTGAGTTTCTCCTAATGTTTGATCGGCTAAAGTAATCGCTACATTAAAGTTAGGGGGTGTGGCTTCAGTTTGACTATAGGCAACTAAAGCCGTTAACGCCTGGGCATTATCATAACTGCCTCCCCAAGTTCCATCTCGACGCAGATTTAATAAACTTTCTACCAGCTTATCAACGGTGGCAGATTGGGAATTTTCTGTTAACAATAAACGTAACCCTTGGGATTGAATTGCAGTATCAGAATTTAACCAACTATAGCCTTGAGGTAAGTTCAGTGTTGCCGTTCTTCCGGTGACATAAATCTGTTTTTGCACTTGCTCAAATAGAGTATCATACTCCTTTTGCCATTGGGGAAATTGAGAGAGATATTGTACCAGTTTAATCTGGGTCACGGGATCAAATTTATCAAAATTTTGCAGAA
>DATNRE010000238.1:0-21115 GCA_036703685.1 Candidatus Obscuribacterales bacterium | reverse complement strand
ATGGATAGTAAAATTTTAGCTTATCCTTATGTCCAAACCCAGCCTTAATCTACTCATCAACTGCCTTTTTATAACCCAAATCTGGCAGTAAATCCGGTTGTTGAGAAGCCTTGACCGCCAAGCGATCGCAACATTCATTTTCCTCATCTCCCGAATGACCTTTCACCCAAAGAAATTGCACTTGATGTTGTTGGGATATCGTGAGTAATCTTTCCCACAAATCAGGATTTTTAGCCGATTCTTTTTGACTCCGTTTCCAATTATTGTTCTGCCATTTCTTCGCCCATCCTTTATTCATCGCATCCACTATATAGCGAGAATCCGTATATAAATTAACCGCACAGGGAAACTTTAAGGCTTCTAATCCTATAATTGCCGCCATTAATTCCATGCGATTATTGGTGGTGAGTTGATATCCCCCCGATAATTCCTTGCGGTGGGGGCCAGACATTAAGACCACGCCATATCCCCCCGGCCCGGGATTGCCACTACAGGCTCCATCGGTATAAATTGTAACTTCTTTTAAACCGTCATTCATAAACGAATCCCTAAAACCCGACAGATGATCATTGTTGCGCTATCATGAACAATAAATATACATTAAGTTTTGTAAAGAACCTTGACTGCCAGTATTAGAAAACTCGAACCCGTTACTCAACCCACGGCTTGGCATCGTCTTAAATGTCGATGGCAAGGGGATGAAGCCATGGTGAAACAAGGACTACCCCATAGTCAACTCTCCCCCCCGTGGCAAATTTTAATGTTAGGGGATGGTTCCCCCACTCGACATCTACAACTGTTAACTGGGGAACCCACAGAGGTTGATGTGATTGATATGTCAGCCGTTGGTTTAAGTACCGATAGTGCTCCAGAACAGATTTTAGCGGTTCCTGGCCCCCGGGTTCGCCGTCAAGTCTGGTTAAGAACCGCATCGGGACAACGGTTAGCCTACGCGACTTCTTGGTGGGAAGCCAGTCACGTTGATGAATATTTACAAAATCGGTCTTTACCCATCTGGGCGAGTTTAGCACGGTTGCGAACCGAACTCTATCGAGATGTGCAGGGAATTTATTATGGGGATAGCAAAGCCTTAGAATTAGCCTTTGGCGAATCGGGGCCATTTTGGGGACGTCATTATTTATTCTGGCATCATGGCAAACCCTTAACCCTGATTTATGAAGTTTTTTCTCCCTATTTAACCCGATATTTAGGAGAAACCGGAGAGACTTAATTCTTCTTGATTTTCTCAGAATAGCACCAATAAAAATCACAGAATTGCTCAAAGGGGAGAGGAGGACTGATCAAATACCCTTGAATAAAATCACACCCTTGTTGAGTTAAAAACTCTCGTTCTAACTCCGTTTCTACCCCTTCAGCAATGACTTTAAAATTCAGTTGACGGGCTAGTCGAATAATGGCAGAAACTATAGCTAAATTTTTATTATTTTGCGTAATATCCTTAATAAAACAGCGATCAATTTTTAAAATATCAAATAAAAAGTTTTGAATATAACTTAAAGAAGCATAACCCGTGCCAAAGTCATCAATTGCAATTTCTATACCCAATTCCTGTAACTGTTTAAATTTTTCTAAGGTTAAATTAATATTATGAACCAGCACACTTTCAGTTAATTCTAATTTTAATTGTTGAGGTTTTAAACCTGTTTGTGTTAATATTGAGATTACATCGGATACGAAATTTTCATCTTCAAGCTGTTGGGCCGAAATATTAACCGAAATTTCCAGGGGAGGCAGTCCCAAATGTTCCCAGGCGATCGCTTGAGTGCAAGCCGTTTTTAATACCCATTTTCCTAAAGGTACAATTAAACCCGTATTTTCAGCAATGGGGATAAATTCAGTGGGCGAAATATTCCCCTTTTCAGGAGATATCCACCGAATTAAGGCTTCTGCGCCCACAATTTCGCCAGTTTTTAAATCAATTTGAGGTTGATAGTAAAGACTAAACTCCTGATTTTCTAACGCTTTAGCGAGTTCAAAATCTTTTTTCTTGAGCAATAAAATTCGAGATTCTTCTAATTGATTAACTTTTCGTTCTAATATTTCTAAAATCCCATAGAGTTCCAAAGGATCTAAAACTTGAACTAAATTACTCTCGGTGATAATTCCTTGTAATTCTCCCTGTTCATTAACAACGACTAACCTACGAATTTTATGCTTTTGTAAAATTTGTTGTGCTGTCGATAAAGACTCTGTAGATTGAATGGAAAATATAGGAGAACTCATCACTGTTTCGGCGGTGAGTTTATGTAAATTCAGTTCTAAAGCTTGCAGTTGTAAAATATCTCGTTCGGTGACAATGCCGACGGGGTAGGCAATTCCTTTTGTTTCCAGCACAACCACAATACAACTAATATTATATTGGGCTAAAATTTTAGCAATTTCACGAATGGAGGTGGCAGGATAAACCGTAATTACCTGACGAGTCATTACTTCAGAAACTTGGCGAAACCTCAAAAAATGGTGATGATTTAAAACTTGTCGCAAACTGCTTAAAGTCACTAAACCTAAAACTTGTTTCTGTTCATCCAGAATGGGTAAGTGGCGAATTTGAAAACGACGCATCATATTATGAACCACAAATACATCCGTAAATTCTTCACGGTTTAAAGTAATTACGGGTTTTGTCATAATCTGTTTAACCGTTATTTGAGATAGATTTTCAGCTTGAACCGCTAGTTTTACCGTATCTCTTTCAGTTAAAATGCCCACTAATTCTTCATCTTCCATCACTAATAGACATCCGGGGGGCTGGGAATAAAAAGTCAAGTTTTCCGTTGGATGGGGTAATTCAAGAATTAAGCATTGTTTTGTATGGGTTTGATTCATCATCATCAATGCTTCTAACAGAGATGTATCCGGTGTTACAATCGCACAAGGAGGAATAATTGCATTTTGAAGATTAATGATTTCATCTAGCATGGTAAAACTCATACAATTTTATAAAGTCTGTACTAAATTGTGACAAAAACTGAATTCGTTTTAAAGGCTAAGTAGAGAAAACTTACCAATACTGATTTTACTCTTGTTCTTGAGTTTAATAATTTAATTTTTGGGGTTTTGGTTCTGGTTTCGAGGTTTACAGGAGAGACAGACAACTGAGGGAAATATCGGGGATAGAGATCACGAGAAGATTCGGAATTTTAAGCGATCGCCTAAGTCCACTGATGATCGGGTATTTAGTTTTTGTGAAGTTCCTATACAAGTCGCCACGACAATTAGGACATCAACTCAAGCTTAAACCCGGAGGGTTAATTTCAGAAATTCCCCTTTTGTGGCAATCTATTAATTAATAGGAGACAAAATTCCGATCACTATATTGGCAAAAATCTATTATTAACCATGCAAACTTTACCTGTTCCAACCCAACCTACATCTAGTGAAACCTCTGTGGATACAATGATTCACCGTCGCCAAACCCGCCCCGTCCAGGTGGGGACTGTAACCATTGGGGGCGGTCATCCCGTTGTTGTCCAATCGATGATTAATGAGGATACGATGGACATTGAGGGGGCAACGGTGGCGGTGCGTCGTCTGCATGAAATTGGCTGTGAAATTGTCCGGGTGACAGTTCCGAGCGTGGGTCATGCCACCGCCGTCGGGAAAATTAAACAGAAATTAGCCGAAACCTATCAACCGGTTCCCTTGGTGGCGGACGTTCATCATAATGGCATGAAAATTGCCCTGGAAGTGGCAAAATATGTAGATAAAGTCCGCATTAATCCGGGGTTATATGTGTTTGAAAAACCGAAAAGCGATCGCACGGAATACACCCCAGCCGAATTCGATGAAATTGGCGATAAAATTAGACAAACCTTAGAACCTTTAGTGGTTTCTTTGCGGGATCAAGGGAAGGCGATGCGAATTGGGGTCAATCATGGTTCTTTAGCAGAACGGATGTTATTTACTTATGGTGATACCCCAGAAGGGATGGTGGAATCTGCCTTAGAATTTATCAAAATTTGTGAATCTTTGGACTTTCAAAATATTGTTATTTCCCTGAAAGCCTCCCGGGTTCCGGTGATGGTTGCTGCTAACCGTTTGATGGTCAAACGGATGGATGAATTAGGCATGAACTATCCCCTACATCTAGGGGTGACAGAGGCTGGAGATGGGGAATATGGCCGCATTAAATCAACGGCGGGAATCGGCACTTTATTAGCCGCAGGAATTGGTGATACCATTCGGGTTTCTTTAACTGAAGCCCCGGAAAAAGAAATTCCCGTTTGTTATAGTATTTTGCAAGCGCTGGGACTGCGGAAAACCATGGTGGAATATGTCGCCTGTCCTTCCTGCGGTCGAACTTTATTTAACTTAGAAGAAGTATTACATAAAGTTCGTGAAGCCACCAAACATTTAACGGGTTTAGATATTGCGGTGATGGGATGTATTGTGAATGGCCCGGGAGAAATGGCCGACGCTGACTATGGTTATGTGGGCAAACAACCGGGTTTTATTTCCCTGTATCGGGGTCGAGAAGAAATCAAAAAAGTGCCTGAAACCCAAGGAGTTGAAGAATTACTGAATTTGATCAAAGCCGATGGCCGTTGGGTTGATCCTTAGTGATTTAAAGCAGGGTGATCCGTCTTGGTCGCCCTGCTTTTATGGTTTTTCGGGTACTCAACCTCGAACCCACACCCGAAAGCTGAAACCTATGCTAAATTGGGCGTATTGATATTAAAAATTCTATTTTCTGGTTCAGTAAACCGATGATTATTTCAAGAAGTGGGCTGGTTCTTGGGGCAACGGCAGTCATGTTAACGGCCGTAACAGTTACCGGAGCGGGAATTCATCTTTCTAGTCAGGCATCCTTTCGAGAAAGCCCAAAGGAGTTGATTGATGAAGTCTGGCAGGTGATCCAAAAGAGTTATGTCGATGGCACCTTTAATCAAGTGGACTGGGTGGCAACCCGCACGGAATATTTAAACCGGAACTATACCACCGAGGAACAGGCTTACACCGCTATTCGGGAAATGCTGAAGAAGCTAGATGACCCCTATACTCGCTTCATGAACCCCGAAGAATTCAAAAGTATGCAAATTGATACCTCCGGGGAGTTAACGGGGGTAGGGATTCAATTAACCCAGGATGAAGATACGAAAAAGCTGGTGGTGATTTCGCCGATTGAGGATTCTCCCGCCTTTAGTGCTGGGGTGCAATCGAAGGATATTATTACTGAAATTGACGGTCGTAGCACCGAGGGTATGGATATTAATGAAGCGGTGAGTTTAATTCGCGGGCCGGTGGGAACGAAAGTTAAGATTAAAGTGCTTCGGGGGGATAAGTCTTTAGATTTTAATATTACTCGCGATCGCATTGAAATCCATCCGGTTCGTGCTTCTAAACATCCTAGTTCTATGGGAGATATTGGTTATATTCGCTTAAATACTTTTAGCGCCAATGCTTCAGAAGAAATGCGGGAAGCCATTACTGATTTAGAAAAACAAAATGTCTCTGGCTATATCCTAGATTTACGCTCAAATCCCGGGGGTTTACTCTATTCTAGTATTGAAATTGCGCGGATGTGGCTGAATCAAGGAGATATTGTTTCTACGGTTGATCGCCAGGGTGAAACCGATCGCCAAAAGGCAAATAATCGGGCTTTAACCACTAAACCCTTAGTGGTTTTAGTTGATGGTGGATCGGCCAGTGCCAGCGAGATTTTATCCGGTGCATTACAGGATAATAAACGGGCGGTTTTAGTCGGAACCAAAACCTTTGGCAAGGGGTTAGTTCAGTCGGTCAGAGGCGTGGGAAAAGGTTCGGGTTTAGCCGTGACAATTGCTAAATACTTTACTCCCAGTGGTCGAGATATTAACCATGAAGGCATTCAACCAGATGTTAAGGTTGAACTCACCGAAAAACAACGGGATGAGTTAAGAAAAGATCGGACTAAAGTGGGGACAACGAGTGATCCTCAATATGTGAAGGGTTTGGAAATTCTCGGGGCTGAAATTTCTAAGGCGAAACAAGGAACTCAAGCTCAGTCTAAGTAATTAAAAGTTGTTGGGCTTGTTGTTGGGATTGTTGTTGGGCTTTAGCCCCATCTTTCCGGGCTTTAAAACAGAATCTTGTTCAAATAACCAAACATCATCCTGATGATATTTTAATTGAAAATCAGGGTGATTTTTTAATCGGTTTACTAATTCGCTCACTAATTCGGGAGAACTCGGCCATCCGGGGTGACGTTGGTTTAATAAAACATATTGAAAGGGTTCTAAATCGGTTTTTTCTCGTCCTTGGATCGCTAATTGGAGGATAGGACGGTGGGTGAGGTGGGGGGCAATTTTATCCGTTGTTAACACCGGATTTTGGGTTTTAATATAGGTGAGGGCTTCCCGTGTAGCTTGCCAATTATCGAGGGTTTGGAGATATCGGGAGGCGAAATAACCATATTTTGCTAAGGCGAAAAAGCAAATTAAAGACCATAAAATAATCCATTTTTTTTGTTTTATCCATCCTCCCCCTGCGGCTAAATTGGCTATAACGGCTAATAAAAGAAAGGGTAAAATTGCTAGAGAATATTGTTGGGTTAAGTTCTTCATTTGGGGATTTTCAGCTAAGAGATTTAAAAATAAAATCGGTGCCGCCCCCATTAAGGGGGCTAAATGTCGCCATGAGAGTCCCCAAATTAAGGGAATTAAGAGTAAAAATAAATATTCTAAATTAGCTAAGGTCAATATTTTACTTAATACTAATGCAGGTTTTAATATAATATTTAAGCTTATTTCAAATAGAGAATTTCCCAGGAAACTATAGACTCCAACGGCGATGGGGGGCGCTTGGGAAAAGTGGGGGATAATCCATTCTGTAGAGAAGAAAAACCAGCCTAGTCCTGAAAGAATTGTGATCGCAGCATAACGGCGTTTTTTCTCAAATATCCATAACCATATCCCCATGGCTATTAATACTAAAGATAAAACTTCTTTACAGCCTAAAATAATAAAAATTGAGAAAATAAAGCCTAAAATATGATTATTTCTAGCCGCTAAAACAGCATATAAAATCGCAGGTAAGGCGATCACTTCGGGGTGAAAATCAAATAAATTAACATTAAAAATTAAAGGATATAATAGATAAACAAATCCCAGGGTTTGAGCTTGGGTTTCTTTTAATCCCGCTTGTAAAGACAGTTGATAAGTAGGTAATGCACCGAGGGAAAGGGAAATTGCTTGAATAGCAAATAACCAATGAATATCAGGGTAAATTTTATAAAATAGGGCAATAATATACAAAATATAGGCGGCATGATCCCCTAAAATATGCAGCCCTCGAAAGTAAACAAAGGGTTCTTGTCCCTGACTAATTAAGTAAATTCCATTATCAAAAATCCCCAAATCATAGGCATTAGATTGAAAGAAAAAATGCCGTAAACTACTACAAGCAAACAAAATCAAAATACTAATTATAACTCCGATCAATACAGGATTATTTTTTTTGATTTTGTCGTTATCAAGAAATATCATATTCTTTGGCTTTTATCCCATGCTATTCTAATTTACAGGTTGAACAATGATTTCTATACTATTAGGATTACCTTGCGTAATCACTCTATCCTGATTGAAATTTGCCCAAGTTAATCGCCCATCAATATAAATTTCAGCCCGAATAATATAAATCCCATTCGGTTGAATATCATTAGGATTATAAATCAAAGAAAAAGGCACAGGAACCTGTTGACCGCGTAAAGGATTTGTTTGTTGAGTGATGGTTCGAGGCGCATTATTAAAACGACTCACATCCTGTAATCTAACAATAACTGTTGCATTAGGCGGTAAAGCAATCCGTTGACGGTAAGTAACTGTTCCAGTCACTCTGGACTCTTGGGGGGTTTGATTGACGGGATTTCCTTGCATTCTTAATATCCTTTCAGTAATCGGTCTAGGATTATTATGGGGTTGAATAATGAAGGTAGTTGAGTTAACTTGATAGGAGGCTTTTTGAGAGGTTCCTACATAACTATTTCCCTGCGCTTGAACCGGAAATCGATCAAAAAGTTGTTCATTTTTAAAGCTGACCGCCATGAATAAACCCCCCTGTCCCCGACAAACATTAATATGATAATTTTGTGTCATAAAATAGGCTTCCTGGGGCACACCGCGACAGCCTTGGGTGGCAAAATCTAAAGCTCGTTGTGCAAGTGTTGGAGGAATAAAACCGATAGTAGGGGTTAGGGTTAATAGGGTAAAAGCTACTAATAAGGGAAGGAAAAAATGAGTTTTATTTTGATTTTTGATTTTCATGATGATTTCTTTTTTTCAGAACCTTTAACTTTAATTATATCATTATTTTTGGATCTGATTTACCCTCAACTTACCCAAAGATGTTGGGCAAAGCGGACTGAAAAACTAATCAGTAACAGGCTAAAAAATCCCAAGGTTAGATAACCCCAACGGCGATGATGGGATAACATCACTCCCAGGGCGAGACTGGTGGAAACAATTCCATAAACTAAACGACTTAAAGAAATTGTTCCCCCAGAAGCTAATAATAAACCCAAGGCAAAAAAGCCATAATTAACCGCGACTAAACTCAGTTGATGACGTAAATACCAGAGTAAATAACCACTGCCTAAAATAATCGTTGTATTCAGGAAAGGATCACCAGCAATTAGCCATAAAATGATTATTAATAAAAATAAACTATAATCAATTTTTGCCTTTCCTAATTGATGGCGATACTGCCAAATACTGTACCCTATTATAGCAATTATGATCACTAAAAGGGGATGCCAAGGGTCAACAATTGTACCTTGTTTCCAATTCTGAGAACCGATCAAAATTTGCATAATCATTTTTAACCATCCCTGACTATCAAATCCAGTTTGGCGTTGCCATTGGGTATGTTGGACGGTAATAAAAGCAATGGGATTATTAAATTTTATCCAACAATATAAACTATAAAATAATAAACCACAGCCACTTAATATACCAGACAAATAAGCAATTCTAGGCTTTTGTTTTTGCCAGGATGTTATTATAAAAGCCGGAATTAAAGCCAGTCCTGTAATGCGGGTTGCGGTGGCTAAACTGCCCCATAAAATAACTTGGGGATATTTTTTTAAATCAAATGCTCGTAGGGCGGCGGTACTCAAAAATAAAAATAAACCTTCAGTATAAATAACACTCCCAAAAATAGAGAGGGGACACCAAGCTAAAACAGCCGTTGACCACCGGGCAGCTTGGGAATTATTGGTGGTTTCAACCCATTTATAGAGTAAAATTAAAGCTCCAAAAAAAGCAAAATTATTAATTAAAGTTCCCGCGACTTCAAAGGGTAAACCTAAATTCATTAACCCGCGAATTAATAAGGGAAATAGGGGGAAAAATGCCACATTTCCCCCAGGTTCGCTCTGATTAATAATTTCATATCCAGAGGTAGCAATACCCTGATATAATGGACTATCCCAAGCTGAAAATATTTGCCAACCCCATACAATTTTTACCGTTTCTAATTCGGAGGAAACCTGATGCAGTTGGGCTGTTATAAAAAATGCTAATAAAATAAGACTGCGACTGAGTATCCCCATCGTAATTGCAAAAATCACACCTTGGGATTGACAAAATTGACTAATTTCGATAAACAACTCTTTTAATTTTGCCAGAATTGGAGTTAGACTCTTAATTAAATTCATCGGTTAAGTTTTCTGCCCCATGCACGGGCGAATAATTATTGATTTGAGTTTATAATTCAAGTAATTGTATCAACAATGGGGTAATTATAAATCCGTTGTAATGTTTTGAGGTCTATCAACCCTCCTCAGTCATCAGTCATCAGTCATCAGTCATCAGTCATCAGTCATCAGTCATCAGTTAACAGTTAACAGTTAACAGTTAACTGTTAATTACCCATTACCCATTACCCATTACCCATTACCCATTACCCATTACCCATTACCCATTACCCATTTCCTGTTCTATACCAAAATAGGGTAAACTACTGTAGGTTTTTAGGTTTTGATTCTTCCTATGAGCAATTCTGTTTTTACGCCTTTACAAAATCGGTTACTCACTTGTTTACTTATTTTAGTAGTAGGTGGGTTAAGTTTTCAATTATTAGGCTATGTTGGAGAATTAATTAGTTTATTAGTTACCTCGGGATTAATTGCCTTTTTATTGAACTATGCCGTAGCTAAATTAGAACGCTTTATTCCTCGAGGTATTGCGGCTGCTTTAGTCTATTTAGTTGCAATTTTAGCCTTTGTAATTATTGGGTTAACTATTGTGCCTCCGGTCTTCAATCAGGGACGACAATTTGTTACCCGCTTACCCGAATTAATTGAATCGGGACGACAACAGTTAGCTGAATTTCAAGTGTGGAGTGTTGACCGCAATTTACCCTTTGATGTAGGAATTTTGCAACAACAACTCTTATCTAAAATTCAAGGAACTATTGAACCGATTTTTGCCGGAAGTTTGGGTATAGTTCTCGGAACTTTTAATTGGTTTTTTGACTTAATTTTTATCTTAGTAATTGCCTTTTATATGTTGTTAGATGGGGAACGTTTATGGAAAATTTTAATCACCATCCTCTCCCCACAAATTAGAGAAGTAATCACGATTTCTCTTAAAAGAAATTTGAAAAAATTTGTCCTAGGACAAACCTTGCAAGGGGTGTTTATGGCATCGATTTTAACTGTTGCCTTTTTTCTGCTCAAGGTTCCCTATTTTCTGTTATTTTCGGTTGTAATTGGATTATTAGAAATTATTCCCTTTGTGGGGGCAACATTAGGCATTGGAAGTGTCACCCTGATTGTGGCTTTTATTGATTGGTGGATGGCTTTAGAGGTGTTAGCAGTTGCCGTTTCCATTCAACAAGTGAAAGATAATATTGTTGCCCCGCGAATTATGGGAGATTTAACGGGATTAAGCCCCGTGGTAATTTTCACCGCTTTATTATTAGGAGGAAAACTGGTAGGAATATTAGGATTTATTCTAGCAATTCCCATGGCAGGGGTGATTAAAAGTATTGTGGAAGTTGTGTTTGATCCGACTTTACCTCCTCAAACGGGTTCATTTTTTTATAATCCTTTAAATCCACAGGATGAGGTATAAGAGGGTATAGGGAACAGGGAACAGGGAACAGGGAACAGGGAACAGGGAATAGGGAATAGGGAATAGGGAAAAATATTTCCCAAAATAGAGAGCAATTTTAGTATTTTGAGAGTGAAAAAATCTGAACTATGAAATGGTGGCAACGACTCAAAAAGAATCCTTTAGCTCAATTGGGAGCCGGAATTTTACTGTTATTTTATCTGGTGGTAATTGCGGCGAATTTTGTCGCTCCCTATAGCCCCTATGAGTCTCAACTGAACGCTTCTTTATTACCCCCGACTCAAATTTATTGGTATGATCAACAGGGGCAATGGATTGGCCCCCATGTTTATCCCACAACTCAAGGCCCCGTTGATATTGAAACTGGAAAACGAGCCATTAATATTGATCGAAGTCAGCCAAGTCCTGTGCGATTATTTGTGCCTGGAGCACCCTATAAACTGCTAGGAATCATTCCTTTTAATCGTCATTTATTCGGGACGGTGGGGCCTGGGAAAATCAACTTACTCGGCACAGATGAACAGGCTAGAGATCAGTTTAGTCGCCTAATTCATGGGGGGCGGGTTAGTCTGAGTATTGGATTAGTAGGAATTATGATTTCTTTCCCGTTAGGAATGATTTTTGGAGGAATTTCTGGCTATTTTGGGGGATGGTTAGATAGTTTTATTATGCGAATTGTTGAAGTCTTAATGACGATTCCAGGGTTATATTTATTGGTGGCATTAGCAGCCATTTTACCTGCAAAAATTAGCAGTACCCAGCGTTTTTTATTAATTGTAGTGATTATTTCTTTTATTGGTTGGGCAGGTTTAGCGCGGGTGATTCGAGGGCAAGTTTTATCGATTAAGGAACAACAATTTGTGCAAGCATCAAGGGCAATTGGAGCCAGTCCGTTGTATATTATTACCCGTCATGTTTTACCCCAAACGGCTACTTATTTGATTATTTCGGCTACCTTATCGATTCCTAGTTTTATTATTTCAGAATCGGTTTTAAGTTTCATTGGATTAGGAATCCAACCCCCCGATCCCTCCTGGGGAAATTTACTTTCTTCTGCCACCAATGCCTCAATTTTAGTTTTACAACCTTGGTTGATTTGGCCGCCCGCCATTTTAATTATTTTGACAGTTTTAGCCTTTAATTTATTAGGAGATGGGTTAAGGGACGCCCTTGATCCTCGCAGTATTCAACGATGAAATTTTAGGCTAACTCCATGACCACATCAATACTATGTCCTAATACTTCATAAACTCTCCGTTGTTTAAATACTTCCAAACAATCGGCATTAATAGTATTTTTAGAGGCTTCTTGTTGTAGAATTTTTAAAGCGGTAACGGTGGGTAATCCGCTTTTATAAGGGCGATCGCCAGCCGTTAAAGCATCATAAATATCGGCGATTGTAATAATTTGAGCTTGAATCGGAATATCGGGGGTTGTTAACCCTAGGGGATATCCGGTTCCATTCAGTTTTTCATGATGTCGATAGGCAATCATCGGCACATTTTTTAAGTCATTTGTCCAGGGAATTTGTTTTAAAAATGCGTAGGTATAACTAACATGGGATTCAATACTTGCTCGTTCTTCCGGGGTTAAAGTCCCTTGATGAACTAAGAGTTGATCGATTTCTTCTGGAGTTAATAAAGGTTTCATTTCTCCATCTAAATCCCGGTAGGTGATTTGGGCGACTTCTCGCAGTTGATTTAGGGGAATATCCGCTAATACTTTGGGTTCATTCGCTTCTAATAAAATCGTCCAATATTTACTTAATTTATTAATAGATTGCGATAATTGGGTTTCCGATTCTTGCAAAGATTGACAAAATACACATTCTTCTTCCTGGGGTAGCTTTTGGGCGGAATGTTGCAACAGATGTTCATATTTTCTCTGAATCGATTCTGCTTCTAAGGTGCGTTGAGCTAGGGCAAATCGATGACGGATGACTTCTAATTGAGAAGGATAGAGTTTTTTAGGTTTGGTTAAAATGGCTTCGGGAACCCCGACTTTTCCAAAATCATGTAATAGGGCTGCATAGCGTAATTCTTGCATTTGACGCTCACTAAACGTGATTTTAGAGAGGGAACCAAAGTTAGCTTGATTCACTTCTTGACTTAAACGCACAGCTAATTCTGCAACTCTTTCTGAGTGACCACAGGTGCAGGGATCTCGGGCTTCAATCACTTCTACCGATGCTTTAACAAACCCCTCAAACAAATGTTCAATACTGTCTTGTAAATGATTTCTTTCAATAGAAATAGCCGCTTGGGAAGCCAGCGATCGCAATATTCGCTCCTCCCATTTAGAATAGGATTGTGTAACTTCTACCGCATTTTCTGGCGTAATTTTTATATCTGGTTCAACCTTACGATTAATTAATTGTAAGACCCCAATTACTTCTCCTTTGCGGTTTTGCATCGGAACCACTAAAACTGAACGGGTACGATAACTAATATTTTCATCAAAACTCCGATCCAGTTGATAGGGCTCATGAATCGGCAAATCATAAGCATCGGGAATATTTAAAGAAACCGAATTTAAAGCCACATATCCGGCTAAACTTCGAGGGGTTAAAGGGATAGCAAATTCTTTAAAAGATAAGTTAGGTAAAGACGCATTTTGAGCGATTTTAAACAGTAATTTTGAGGTATTATCACTGTGATCCAGAAGATACACACTTCCAGCATCACTGGAGGTAATTTCACGACTTTTGGTTAAAATTAAATTCAGCAGGGAGCTTAAATCTTCTGTTCCAGATAAGGCCGTACCAATATCGAGAAGTTTCTCAATCAGTTCCGCTTGTTCATCAAATTCAGGCAAGAACTTGGGGTTATTAAAAATCATCTCTTTTCCACACAGCTAAAGCTGCGAATTCAAATGGGGAAATAGCAAGGGATCATAGAATATTCTATCATAAACAATCAGCAGTATTCTTTGAATTAAACCAGTGCTGAAATTTCTTGCGCGAGGGCAAAATCTTTTGCTGTTAAACCCCCAGCATCATGACTGGTTAAGCTAATAGTCACCTTATTATAAGAAATTTCTATATCGGGGTGATGTCCAGCAGTTTCCGCAGGTTCCACAAGTTTATTCACAAATGCAATTGCTTCAATAAAATCTTTAAAGGTTTTGACTATTTTTAAATGCTTTCCTTCCAATTTCCACTCGGGAACTTGACTAGAAAGTTCTTGAATTTCGCTAGAATTGAGTAGTGCAACCATGGGATTATTGGGGATAAAAATAAATTGATTATCTGATTATAAAAAAATACTATCCGCCCTCACCCAGCCCTGGTTTTAGCCGTTGCCATTCCAGATCGGGCGAGAGCGGTAAGCGCGGGTCTCTTGAATCGGAACCTGACTGCCGGAAGATCACTCTAATAAGTCCGGTTATCTAGGTCAACAAGTGTCCTAACAGAACAAAGACTTGGTACTAGAGGACAGCCCCGGCGCACAGCCGGCATTTTCCAATCAAGTGACCCATGGGTTTACTACCTTCAATCATGGGCATCACCTCCTTGATTCCCTAAACGGTTTAATTCGTTCAGTGTCTACGCTTTTTAGGATAACACAATATTTCAGGATTGCACGCCCCAATTGGTAAAAAAATCAAATACTTTCCCGGGGTAAAATTAAGATTTTGCAATCTATCGGGGAATGGGGATCACGGATTTAAGAGGATTTCACGGATTTCACGGATTTTAATCTATTCCCCAATCAAGTCGAGGGTAGGGTTAATCTGCTTTTCATAACATTCAAAGGGTTGATGAATCCAGGGGTTATCCTCGAGATAATCAATATAATAATCCGGTGCGATCGCCGAGCAACTTTTGTACCATAAAACGGCGGTTTTCATCTCTTGAATTTGGGGGTAACGGGATTTTAACCAACCGATAGACTCTTGTAAACTAACTCCAGAATCAACCAAATCATCCACTAATAAAACCTGACTTCCTAAAGTATCTGTTGTCATTGTTAGGTGTTCAGCGAGTTTAATTCCGCCTCGAACTTTTCCCCCGACTCCAGAATAGGATGATGTGGATAAAATTGCCAGGGGTTGATCAAAAATCCGAGATAAAATATCCCCAACTCGCAACCCTCCCCGTGCTAAACAGACAATTTGATTAAATTGCCATTGAGAGTGATAAATTTTTTGGGCTAAGGTTTCAATTTTTTGATGGTATTCTGTCCAAGAAATATACAGATCGCTCATAATCAGTTATCAGTTATCAGTTATCAGTTATCAGTTCATTACCCAAAACCCGTTACCAATTCCCCATTTTCGATAAACAGCGTTCTAAATAAATTTGAGCCACTTGATCCTGGGGATTGCGATCCAGACATTCTTGGAATAATTTCGCCGCCTCTGAGTAACGTTCTAAATAATACTGCATTAATCCATACTCAAAGGTAGTCTTAGTAATTAATTTACCCGCTTTAATCCCTGGTAAATCCGCATCAAACACTTCATACACAGTAACAGCATCGGATTTTCCTTTGACTTTTACCCGATCAATAATTCTAATTGCATATTGATTGGCGTCTTCTAAAGCCATAAAAGTCCAATGGGTAATTAATAAAGAAACCCCATAATTTTTAGTTAAATTTTCAATTCGAGAAGCCACATTTACCGAATCACTAATCACCGTACTATCCAGACGATTTTTACCCCCCACAATTCCTAACATTAATCCCCCGGTATTAATTCCAATGCCAATTTTAATTGGGGGACGTCCGGGGCGTTGGCGGGTTTCATTATAGTCATTGAGTCGGGTAATCATTTCAACTCCAGCCCGCACAGCATCATCGGCCGATCCGCCAAATAAAGCCATAATTTCGTCCCCAATATATTTATCAATAAACCCATAATTATCAACAATTGCAGGTTCCATGCGACTTAAAAACGCATTAATAAATTTAAAATTATCCTCGGGTGTCATATCTTCAGACAGGCTAGTAAAATCCCGAATATCAGCAAATAAAATCGACATTTCCTTTTGAACCGCCGCCCCCAACTGCACTTCTACAATACTTTCATAGCCTAAAAAAGAAAGAAATTCATGGGGAACAAATCGCGCTGCTGCGTCAGTTAATTCAAATTCAGAATCTAGGGCTTGATCTAAATGAAGATTTAATTCTGAGAGTCTTTGCATAAACTGAATTCGTTCTTCTTCGGCTTGTTTTCGTTCAGTAATATCAACCACAAAACCTTCATAATATAGTAATTGATTCTGGTCATTAAATACAGCCCGGGCATTTTCAGAAATCCAGATAATACTGCCATCTTTACGGTAGGCTTTGAATTCAAATCCTGATACCTCTCCCTGCTGATCAATTAATCGTTGAAAGTCTTTTCGCCGTTCTGGATCAACATAAAGTTCTTCTTGAACATTGGTAATCATTGACATTAAATCCCAGGGAGAATCATAACCTAAAATTTTGGCTAGGGCGGGATTGGCACTAATATAACGTCCGGTGGGTGTGGTTTGAAATAAGCCTTCACTAGCATTTTCAAAAATACTGCGATATTTTTCTTCCGCTTGTCTTAAAGCTTGTTCGGTTTGCTGACGTTTGGTAATATCTTGAAAGGCGAGAATGGCATAGGCTAAATTCCCTTGTTCGTCATAGGTTGGTGTCACCCAATTTTCAATTAAAATGGTTTCATCCCCTTGATTGACTTCTAAAATAAAGGTGGTGTCCTGGGTCGAGTTAGAGAAATGATCATCGGGAATCGGGGCAGAGGATAGATGGTTTTCAAACCCATTCAAATAGGCTTGATAAATATTAGATAGGGCATCACAGACCACCCCAGGAATAACTCTAGTTTTGAGTAATTCTTGAGCTTTTTGATTGGTATAATAGGGCTTTCCTGTGGGATCTAACACCGCAACACCTACGGGAATTCCTTCTAAAAATTGTGTCATCTGTCGCTCATTATTTCTAACTTGAGAATAGAGTTTAGCATTATCAATCGAAATTGCAGCTTGAGAAAATAGGATTTTCAGAACTTCTAATCTTTCTGGGGTAAACACTGCGGTTGTTAAGTTATTTTCAAGATATAAAATTCCGATCAATTTCCCTCGATTTTGAATCGGAGTCATTAAAATAGATTTAGATTGATGGCGTTCTAAATAGGGATCATGACGATATCGCGGTTCTTGACGAGCATCGGCTAAAATCACAAATTCTTGGGTTTGAATCACCGTATTCAGAATTAAAAGGGGGAGGTCTGCACTCTCCTCTAGGGGTAGGGATTGTAATAGAGAATGAATTTCAATTAATTCTCCATTTAAAGGGTTTAAACGGGCGATCGCTTCAATCACCAAGTTTCCCGATTTAGACAAAATAATACAACATTTTTGGGCTCCAGCATTTTGAATTACGACTTGAATTAATCGTTTTAAAAGCCGCTCTAAATCAATTTCTTGAGATAGGGCTTGAGAGGCTTTTGTCACCGTCGCTAAATCAAGAGCCGCCGAACCTCCATTACTACTTGATATAATTGTTTCTTCGGTATTTGTACTAATTGTAACTCCAGTTTTTGGGACAATAATTTGTTCCAAAATTGAATCTAAAAGTTGAGGATAACGAGACTCTAAATCCTTAACTTTAGCAAAAGCGCCCCAATGGGCATAACCATAATAGGCATCGATTAAGTATACTCGGGCAATTTTTTCTTTTCCCCAATCCAAATAAAATTGAGCCGCTAATTCATAACCGAGGGCTTCTTCCTGAATAAATTGATGGGTTTTAGCCCAATCAATCGCTTGTTCAAAGGCCTCCATTACTTTAACATAATTCCCTTGAATTCGGTTATATTCGGCTTCTACCAAATAAAAATAATGGTAAAAATTCACCGGGGTCAAGGTTGAATAGATTTTTAGTTTTTCAAGATTTAAGGCAACTTTTTCTAAAATCTGGGACTGTTGCTCCGCCGAAGATTCAGCATAGAGGGCTAGATTAATTAAAGATTGATAACTGTAAAAAATGGGCAAGAAAACAAAATAGGTTTGTCCATCTAAATATAATTCGGCTTGTTGACACCATTCTCGCGCCTGTTGAAATTCTCCTAATCTATAGGTTAAAACCATCCAGTTTAAAGCTAATTGAAATGAAATTTCCTGGGAAGAATGCCCAATTTCACTGATCTTTGGGGTGGGCTTTTCAAAATACCTGATAACATCAAGTTGGGTTTTCAGATCTAATTGACTATTTAAAACTTTTAAGGTTTGATTATAGTGGGTCATGACCACAAGTTCTGAGGGAGATTTTAACTCTCGAAACAGATTTAAAAACTCCTCAACTTCCGAGTCTAATTCTGATATATCTTTGCCAACAATATTCGCTATTTCCATATAGGATCGCGCTAGACAATACCCTTGCTCACTATTTCCTATTTCTTGAGCTTGAAATGAGTAAAGTTTTAGGGGTGATAAAAGCTGTTTTAAATTGTATTGATAGGGTTTGATTAGGGTGTAAACAAGTTTTTTAACATTAATTTTTAATTCATTATTTCCTAACTTGAAGGCCAATGCTAAAGCCAGTTCTCCCATTTGATTTCCCAATTCAATCTCTCCTTGAGTACACAGAATAAATCCGAAAGCTGCATAGACCAAACTGGATAAAGCAGTATTTCCTTGCTGACCGGATAAATTCACCAATGTGATCACCCACAAAGGAAATTGTTCAGGGAGTGTAACATAAGCTGAAGGAAAAGCGGCGGTTAAAATAGCAAATAAAGCGACTAAATTAGGATCGGATAATTCGGGTAAATCTAATAATGTTAAAGGGTTTTTTTCCCCTAAATCAGCTAAAAATCTTTGCTTTAATTCCTGGTAATTTTCTAAATGGGAATCATTTCCCAAACTAACCCCCAGTTGTTGACAAACATCTAAAGCAAGATTCACAGCATTTTGATCTTGATTTTGAATTCTGTATCCTTGAATCAATAACTCATAAATTCTAACTTTATCCCATAGGGTTTTAGCCCGTTCTAATATAATTTTACCCCAATCATTTAGAGATTCAAAATCTTGACTCAGGGCCGCCACTTCCGTTGCTTCTGTATACAATTCTAAGGTTAATTGATAGTCCGTTTCCCAACTTTTGGCGGTCAATAATCCCATACCAATCGCTAAATGTCCAATCGCCGTTGGGTAGGCCGTGGCTATTTTCGCCTTTCGTCCAGCTATTAAATTAAATAGGGCTAATTGATGACGTTCGGGTTCGGACTTAATTAAACCCACGCCTAAATTCAACTGATTAATAATATTTAATAAAAGTTCCGATGAAAGTTCAGCTAGAATTGTTTCTATCGGTTGATTAAACTGTTTTTTAATTTGATTTAATAATAACTTTCCGGTTTTTAAATGGGTCGCTTGTCGTTGAGAACTGGGAATTAAAAGATAGGCAGCTTGTTGAATTCGATCATGAATAAATTTATATTGATCCACGCCCGATTTTAATAGGGGTAAAGTTTCATCTGGATCAAATTTTGAACCCAATCTTACCTCCCTTTCTAGGGAATAAAAGGGATAAATTTCTTTAACAACCACGATCAATTGAGCCTGAGCCGCCACTTCTAAGGCCTGTAAGGTTTCTAAATAGGCGGTTTCTGTTACCGTTGCTAAATCAAAAGCATTAAATTGATGACCCAAACAGGCGGCAAATTTTAAAACTTCCTGGGTGGTTTCGGGTAATTGCTGTAATTGATAAACAATTAAATCTAAAATATTAGGGTTAACAAAACGAGTCTTAATTTCGGTTAAATCACATTGCCAACCCCTAACTAAATCGCGATCGCCCAGGGAAGATTGAGGCGGATGAAACCAAATCAGTTCTTCTGTATATAAGGACTGGAGAAATTGACGGACAAAAAAAGGATTTCCTCGGGTTTGTTGGTTAACTAATTTCGTGAGGGGTTGAGCTAATTCTAAGGAACAAACCAAGGTTTCTGCTATCATTTGATTAATGGCAGATTCTTCTAAGGGATTTAAAATAATCTGTTCAATCGGAGTTCCTAAATTTTGTAAGGTTTGTAGAGTTTCTCTTAAAGGATGGGTTTCTGAGATTTCTTGATCCCGATAGGCTAGAATTAAGACTAGGGCCTGAGATAAATTTTCAGGACTCATTAACACCTGAATTAATCTTAAAGATTCGAGATCTGCCCATTGTAAATCATCCAAAAAAACAATTAAGGGATGGGCGGGTTGAGCAAAAATTTTAATTAAGTTTAGAATTAAACGATTAAACTGATTTTGATCAAGATTTGCTTCTAATTCAGAAGTTAAAACGGGCTGGTTTAATAAAGATTTAAGTTCGGGAATCACATCAACAAGAACCTGGGTTTTTTCTCCTAATGCTTCTATCAGTTTGGTTTTCCAATCCTCAACTTTTGCTGGAGTTTCTGTTAAAACTTGTTGAATTAATTGTTTAATCCCCTGTACCCATCCCCCAAAGGGGGTATTATTGATAAATTGATCAAATTTACCCGAGATAAAATACCCTGGATTTGGGAAAACTTTTTGATAAAACTCCTGAACTAGAGAGGATTTTCCAATCCCCGATTGACCCGTAATGACAATAATTTTGGATTGAATCTCTGGAAAAATTGAACTTAAACGAGCGAGTTCTGATTGCCGGCCATAAAATTTATCAGGAATAATAAAATGATCATTTAAGTCCATAGTCGCTAGGGGAAACAGAGGAATATCCCCCACCGTTTCCCACTTTTCTAAACAGAATTCTAAATCATGTAATAATCCTAATGGGGTTTGATACCGTTCCTCTGGATTTTTAGCCATCAATTTTAAAACTATATTATTTAACATTAATGGTAAGGAAGGTTTAATTTCAACCAGAGGCAAGGGGGAGAGGGCTAAATGGGCATGAATTAACTCTAAAGGTTCGGAAGATTGGAAGGGAAGTTTCCGTGTGAATAATTGATAAAGTGTTACTACCAAAGAATATAAATCCGTACGGTAATCAATGCCCCGATGGGTTCTTCCTGTCTGTTCTGGAGACATATAGGCTAAAGTTCCCTCTAACCCG
>DATNRE010000237.1:0-9892 GCA_036703685.1 Candidatus Obscuribacterales bacterium | reverse complement strand
CGAAGACAATAGACTAGGGCAATTAATGAATTGCCCCTAAGATTCACCGCATAAATTCAGAAGCAACAATCATCGTCCCTATCCCAGAATCGGTGAAGACTTCTTGTAATAAAGCATGGGGAACACGACCATCTAAAATATGAGCCGCCCGCACTCCCTGGGCTAAACTTCTCACACAACAATTGACTTTAGGAATCATCCCCCCGGAAACGATGCCTTGCTCAATTAATTGTCGGGCTTCCTGAATATTAACTTGGGCAATTAAGGTATCGGGATTATGATAATCCTCCAAAATTCCGGCCGTATCGGTTAATAGAATTAACTTTTCAGCACCCAACGCCGCTGCAATTTCCCCGGCCACGGTATCCGCATTCATATTATAAGCCTGTCCATCTTCATCCGTTGCTACACTAGACACGACGGGAATATAACCACTACTGACCAAGGACTCTAAAAGCTTAGTATTGACACTACTGACTTCTCCCACAAAACCAATATCGGCTTGACCTTCAGGACGAGCTTTAATTAAGTTAGCATCCTTACCACATAACCCCACCGCTTCCCCGCCAGCCTGGTTAATCAGAGAAACAATTTCCTTATTAACTCGACCCACTAATACCATTTCCACCACATCCATTGTAGCGGCATCGGTGACTCGTAATCCGTTTTTAAATTGGGGTTCAATTCCGAGTTTAACCAGCCAACTATTAATTTCCGGGCCGCCGCCATGGACAACCACCACCCGAATTCCGACAAAAGACAGCAACACAATATCCTGCATCACCTTATCTTTCAGGCTGCTATCCTTCATTGCAGCCCCCCCATATTTCACTACAATTGTACGATTAGAAAACTTTTGAATATAGGGGAGAGCTTCACTGAGAATTTTGGCACGAATAGCTGTATCTGTTTGGTCAAAGTCACTATGTTTAAGCATAGAAATTTCCTGAGCACGTTTAGGACGGATTCTGTGAGGGGACACGAATTAATCCCAACCCCGATGAACCCGCCCCTAAGATTTTAGTTGATTTGAGGGTTTTATAAATGCCCACCAACGATTAAGCGGCAGATAGATGACAGGGGCCCACAAACTACTCAGAATCGCCGTTGACAAGGCTGCCCGTTGTTGCTGTTGCCAAAATGTGTTAAAATCCAAAAATTTGAAATTAATTAACTGTAAACTGCGGATGAGTTCTACCAAAATAGCCATGCCGAAAACAATTAAAGCAACGGAAATAAAATCCTCTTGAATTTTTTTAATAATTCGTTTATAAATAACAACAGTTAAAACCCCAACAATCACAAAGGGGAAAATATGGGAAGGTTCGGCAACCGTTAATCCATCTAACATCAACCCACAACACAATCCGCCAACCACAGCTTCTAATAAAGACCGTTTAATACTCCAACTTACTAACCAAATCAATACCCAATTCGGCGTAATTCCAAACAGTTCTAAACCAGGAATCCGAACCAAAGATAACCACATACAAACCAATAGGGAAAGCAGGGTAATAATCAGATTCAAAACTTGGTAAGGCTTAAAAAACATAATTAATCAGTAATCAGTTATCCGTAATCATTATAAGTAGTTGCACAAAATAAATTACCTAGTTGGGAGAGGGAACACCGGAACAGGGAACAGGGAACAGGGTAGAGGATTTGTAATTAATTTTGTTTAGGTACTTAAGAGCAATTAATTTTTAGTTACTGATTTTTTATTGGGGTAAATAATCACCCACTCCAAAGAAGAAATCGGAGCAAAAAGTTCAATAATCGCTTCAGGAGAAGGCGCCTTATTCATATCCACAGAAATAACTTTACCAATAGGCAACCCTTCAGGGACAAGCTGACTATAAGTAGAAGTCACAACCATATCTCCCACCTTAACTTTCGGATCACTTTCAAAAAACTCCATCACCCCTTGCTCCGTTGAATTCCCCTTGAGAAATCCCATATTTCGACTGCGAGTAATGGTAACTCCAATACGACTCATCGGGTCACTCAAAAGCATCACCTTACTGGTATTCGGCGTCACACTAATCACCCGTCCAATTAATCCCCCAGGAGCCACAACTAAATCCTGATTCTGAACCCCCTGTTGAGTCCCACGACCAATAATAATTTGTTCCCACCAAGAATCCGTAGTGCGACCAATTACAGGAGCCACAATTCCCTTATCCTGTTTTTTAGAAGCGACATAATTTAACATATCTTGAAGCTTTTGATTTTGATTTTTCAGTTCTTCAACTTGAGCTTCTAACTGATTAATTCTCGGGGCAATTTGTCGGACAATCTTTTCCTGTTCAGTTACGGTTGATGGGGATAAATGAAAAGGACGAGTCAACCAATAGTACATTTCATACAAAGGAGCTCCTTGGGTTTGTCGCACCAATAAAGCGGCTAGAATCGCTAAACCCAGTAAAAAAAATTGATTCCGACTCCGACTCCACCAACTCCGTGTTTGCATACCAATTACAATTAACTGTGAGGATAACTGATAATTGATAATTATTTTTTTCAGGGTTAATTATCAATTATCGATTATCAATTGTTACAAATTTCGGGAACCCCCAGTAAAAACCCGTTCCAACTGTTTGAAATTTTCTAATACCCGACCTGTGCCCAACACCACACAACACAGAGGGTCAGCCGCAATATGGGTAATAATTCCGGTTTCATGACTAATCAAGGCGTCAATCCCCTTGAGCAAGGCTCCTCCACCCGCCAGCATAATCCCACGATCAATAATATCAGCAGCCAGTTCGGGGGGAGTCCGTTCTAAAGTGCGTTTAACCGAATCAATAATAATCGATAAAGGTTCGGCCATACTTTCCCGCACCTCCGGGGCTTTTATGGTAACAGTGCGAGGTAAACCCGATAATAAATGAATCCCCCGCACTTCCATAACCATTTCTTCATCGGCGGGGTTGGGGTAAGCTGAACCCATCTTAATTTTGATATCCTCAGCCGTTTGTTCTCCAATCACCAAATTATGAACTTTTTTCATGTACAGGATAATGGCGTCGTTGAGTTCATCTCCAGCCACCCGCACGGACTCGCTTAATACGGTTCCCTGTAAACTTAACACCGCTACTTCTGTTGTACCCCCCCCAATATCGACAATCATATTTCCCGTCGCTTCAGAAACGGGTAAACCCGCACCAATGGCCGCGGCCACAGGTTCGTCAATTAGTCGGACGTCCCGCGCCCCCGCCTGAGAAGCCGCTTCAATTACCGCCCGGCGTTCTACTCCGGTGACTCCACTGGGAATCCCAATCACAATTCGAGGCGCGATCAGGGTTTTGCCCTCATTCACCCGCCGGATAAAGTGTTTGAGCATTTGTTCGGCGGCGTCAAAATCCGCAATCACTCCATCCTGTAGGGGTCGCAGCACCACTACATTTTCTGGAGTTCGGCCTAACATTTTCTTAGCTTCTTCTCCCACGGCCAACGGGATTTTTTCTAGTTTGTCAATGGCGACAACCGAGGGTTCTTGTAGTACAATGCCCTTACCCGATACATAAATCAATGTGTTAGCAGTCCCTAGGTCAATACCCATGTCCTGCGAAAAACGACTAAAAAGACCCACTATTCTTTCCCTATAAAAAATTAACAGCAATCCTTTCGGAGTGTCCATAAGGGCGACTAACCGATGAAAATTGTATTACGTTTTGGGTTGTGCGTCTAGTCATCACTATTTTAGAATGCTGAGAACTTCAACCCCAAATTCCTCAGCATCGGTTTCCGGGATCATATTTTTAGTTCGTTGGGTAGAAGACCGGATCAGGATTAATAGGACTTACGCACAAGACCAAAGAAACCGGGTTTCTAGCCGGTGATTTTGCGGATAAAATCAAGATTTCTCGTTCAGAAACCGGGTTTCTGCGTAAGTCCTAGCTTATTAACCAATCCCTTGAATAATGGGATGGAAGTAAAACGCAATACCCAAAACCGTATAAGCAGCTAAGAGTAATACCCCCTCCAACCAATCGGAACGGCCATCGGAACTTACGGAGTTAGCAATTAACACGGACACGGCAACGGCGATTAATTCAAAGGGATTAAAGTTTAAATCCATCGGTTGACCTAATATCCATCCGGCTAAAACCAACACGGGAGCCACAAATAAAGCAATTTGTAAACTCGAACCTAGGGCCACGGATACGGACAAATCCATTTTATTTTTCATCGCCACGGTAACGGCGGTGGCGTGTTCCGCCGCGTTACCAATAATCGGGACTAAAATCACCCCGGTAAATAGTGCTGTCAGTCCCAGACTAGAGGTAGCTTCCTCTAACGTCCCCACCAATAATTCCGACTCGAAGGCTACAGTTAAGGTAGCCACTAACAAAACCCCAATCCACAGCTTTAAATTCACCTTTTCTGCCTCATGTCCGGCTTCTGCTGGGGTGATTACGCCGTCTTCATCGTTTTCGGCCACTCCCACGTCATATAAATAGGAGTGGGTTTTCATGGAAAATAGCAGGGTGAGAATATAAACGGTAATCAAAACCACCGCCACCGCCGCCGAGAGGGTTTGCATGGTGGATTCCTCAATGCCAATGGAGGTAACATCTACCGCCGTTGGTACTAGAATAGCGATGATGGCTAAATTCATCGCCGAGGCATTCAAACGAGCCACCACGGGCTGAAATTGTTGCTCTTTGAAGCGCAAACCCCCTAAGAACATGGATAAACCCATGACCAAGAGGAGGTTGCCCATAATTGACCCGACTAAACTGGATTTGACCACATCAATTAATCCCGCATTCAGGGCGACAACTCCAATAATTAATTCTGTTGCATTTCCAAAGGTGGCATTTAACAACCCGCCTAAATTCGGGCCCAGGACAACGGCTATTTCTTCGGTCGCAGTTCCCATCCAACCCGCTAAGGGGATAATCGCTAAAGCTGAGGTGACAAATACAATAGTTGATCCCCACTCCAAAAAGTGACCGGCAATCGAAATCGGCACAAAAATTAACAGGGCTGAGAGTATGGTTTTGGTATTCAACATTTCAGTAATCAGTTATAGGATTGACCCGAGAACCTGTTGCCCCTAGAAGGCTCTATCAACAAAGATTAATTTTTTAACTCGACCTTTCAGGCGTTATAATTATAATCATCATCTGTAATCCTGTCAATTATTAATAATTAACCTTTAAAATGAACTTTTTTAATCAATTATTGATTGCAATTGAACAACAAGATAGTTTGCTTTATGTTGCCTTAGAACCCGATCCTGATAGCCATATTTTTGCTAATGACAATTGTGGGGGAATTGATGGCGATCGCACTGATATTAGTGAACAATGGCAGGAATGGCTAGGTTATATTATTCGAGAAACCTCGGAATTTGTCTGCGCCTATAAACTCTCTTTAGGATTTTATTTGGGTTTGGGGATACCGGGGTTAAAACTTTTAGAAAAAACCATACAATTAATTCCGCCTAATATTCCAATTATTTTAGATGCGAAACATAGCGATTTGAATTCCAGTACCGTCTTAGCTCGTTTTGTGTTTGAAGAATTAAAATTTGATGCTTGTACCCTAACACCCTATGCCGGATTAGATCAAGTTGTACCGTTTTTAGTTTATCCTGATAAGGCGGTTTTTATTTCCTGTGCTACGGCAAATCCTTCTGCTTCTATTATCCAAGAATATCCTCAACCTCAGCAACCTTTATATTTAGAATTGGTCAAGGTATCTCAGACTTGGGGAACTCCTGAACAATTGGGATTATTAGTGGGAATGGTGCCGGATATGTTAGCGAAAATTCGTCAAGTCGCACCGGAACAATTAATCTTATTAGAAGGGGATGTGGCTGAAGAAAATGATTTAATGGACGTGGAAGATTTAACCTCAATTTTAGCTGCCGGATTAAGTTTAAATGGCGATCGCTTATTATTACCTATTCCTCCTAGGTTATTAGAAAAACCAACAATTAAAACCGAAATTAAACAGTTAAGAGATCAAATTAATAAAGAAAGACAACAGTTCATTACAGGAAATCCTACCTGTGATTTATGGTTGCCCGATGTTTGTTTTTTAAGACATCAACCCCATCGAGATTTGATTTTACAATTGTATGATATTGGCTGTATTATTTTTGGGGATCATGTGCAAGCATCGGGGGAAGTTTTCCCCTATTATATTGACCTGAGACGAATTATTTCCACACCCCAAATTTTTCATCAAATTGTCGGCGCCTATGGGGATATTTTAGAAACCCTAAACTTTGATAGAATTGCGGGTATCCCCTATGGTTCTTTACCGACCGCGACGGGGTTATCCTTAAGGTTACAACGTCCAATGATCTTTCCCCGAAAAGAAGTAAAAGCCTATGGTGCGGGACGATTAATTGAAGGACATTTTCAACCCGGGGAAACTATTGTGGTGGTGGATGATATTTTAATTACGGGAAATAGTGTAATAAAAGGAGCCGAAAAGCTAAAATCTGCGGGATTAAAAGTTAATGATATTGTGGTTTTAATTGATCATGAAAGTGGAGTCAAAGAAAGATTAAAAGATCATAACTATCAAGCCCATGCGGTATTAACCCTTTCAGAAATAGCAGAAACCTTGTATGAAGCGAACCGAATTACCGAAGAACAGTTTAAATTTTTTTAAAGGGAAGTAAGAAGGGGTAATGGGTAATGGGTAATGGGTAATGGGGGAATATAAGAAATAATATTACTAGATAGCCCTCTTTTTTTGTGTTTCGTGGGGATAAGCTTGAGGATTAATTTATTGGAGTTGTAGAACTTGGCCAACAACTTCAGATAACTTTTGAGCATCAAAAGGTTTAGTGAGATATTCACTCGCCCCGGCCAGACGGCCCTGAACCTTGTCAAAAGCCCCGTCCCTTGCTGTTAACATAATAATAGGTAAATTCTGAAACTGAGGAATACTGCGAACGGTGCGACAAAGTTCTAGGCCATCAATTCCCGGCATCGCCACGTCCAGAAGTAACACAGAAACAGCCTCATGGTAAATCATTGATAAAGCATCCACAGCATTATCAGCAACCAAGACACGATATTCCTTTCCCAGTGCTTGTTGGATGAGTCCTTGCATAACTCTACTATCGTCAACAGCTAAAATAGTGGGTATAAAATTTTGAGATACTGACATAGTAATTCATGTTCTGTGAGTCGAGATGCCCTGCTAGGAGTGGTAATTGAGCCAATGGAAAATCAGCTAATTTGCTAGATCGCCGAGCCTACTATCCATTACTTTTATTATATATCAAAAGTATTCTTTCACTTTTCTATCAACAATTCTATATTTTAAGCTGGACAATTTTGTAATTAATTTTGTTTAGGTACTTAGTAAAAAATGTAATAGTTTTGAATCGGACAAATCAGTCAAACGTCACCATACCCCATTACCAGACCTAGACCTTTATGGGTGCGTACCCTAGAAATAGCACAAAAAACTATTTTTCCATCACGGGCAAGATTTTTTATGGGCGTAAAGATTTTTTGCATTAGCCCAGATCAAAAGTAAAATAGGCTTCAACCTTTGTTAAGATCAAAGCAGATCAAAAAAAGTTGTGTGAGATCACGACGTTTGGACAAACAATGTCATACAGCTAAGGCGAGTCAAATAAAAGTCAGAAGTCAGGTAACAGTCGAGGGACACCAGATGTTAAGGTGTTGAGGTGTTAGCAACTAATCCTTGACCCCTCAGTTAATACGAACATCTCACCCCAAAAAGCTAAATACCCGGTTGCTGATATCTAGCCACTCCCTTTGTATGGTGATTACCGATAATGAACGCAAGATTTTTAGGTCAAACCATGTTCAGCCCAGAGGGCAACAATCTTTCTCAGGTCATCCACAGGTTTGCTGAAATTCCCTTTGATGATTTGACTCATTTAGCTTCCCATCTCGCCCAGGCGCCCATTGCCTTAATTACCTTTATGGATGCCAGCCATCAGTGGTTGAAATCCCAGGTGGGTTTAACGGAAAAAATACATCCCTATTTGAATTTCTGCGAGTTTATTATTGAATTATATTTTCCAGCCAATTCGTTGATCGAGGGGCAAGACGACGCGGATAATCCTTTAAGCCTGAATGGCTCTAACTCTACCTTAAAACTATCCCCAGAACCGATTATTATTTCTGATACCTGGAAGGATCAACGGTTTGCCTCTCAACCCCTGGTGAAACAAGATCCCGGGATTCGATTTTATTTGGGTATTCCCTTAATGACCGCCGACCACCTAATGGTGGGAATGCTATCGATCATCGACGATCAGCCCCGGGAGTTACAGCCCGAAACAATTAAGGCGTTACAATCACTCAATAATCAAATTATTAGCCAAATCAATTTACACCGTCAACTGATTCACTCCAAAACTAAACTTAGTCAACTCGAAGATATTATTAATGAACGCAAGCAAGTCTGGGAACTAGTGCGTCAAGAAAGAGACTTTGTTTGTGCCGTTCTCGACACCGTAAGTGCCTTAGTAATTGTTCTTGATCCCGAGGGTCGAATTATTCGGTTTAATCGAACCTGTGAACAACTGACGGGATATTCGGCCGAGGAAGTCGAAGGAAAAACCTTTGATGAGTTGGGAGTTAACCTATTACCCTTTCCTTCTGGTAGTCAAACGGCTTCGGGGCCGATGATGATTGAGTTTGACGAATCTCCTAAATCGGTGAAAACTCAAAATTTAGTTCCTCCAATCCCCAATCAAACCCGTTTAAATGGTTGGGAAACCGAATGGGTGAAACCGGGTGGTCAACGTCATTGGATCGCTTGGTCAAATACGGCCTTGTTTCAGGCGAATGGTTTGGTTAAATATGTGATTGCTACCGGAATTGATATTACCGAGCGCAGGCAGTCCGAAATGCGGATGGAATTACTGGAAAGGGCGATCACTGCCAGCCCTAGCGGGATTGTGATTAGCGACTTTACTACTGCCGATTGTCCGATTATCTACTGTAATCCGGCCTTTGAAAAATTAACCGGCTATTCTGAGGAAGAAGTTTTAGGGCGCAATTGTCGAATGCTCCAGGGTGAGGATACTGACCCCAAAGAATTAGCTCGCCTGCGAGATGCCCTTGCTGGGCATACCCATTGTAGTGTTACCCTCAAAAATTACCGCAAAGATGGCAATTACTTCTGGAATGAACTCTCGATTTCCCCGGTGCGCGATCGAGAAGGAAGTTTAACCCATTTTATCGGGATTCAAACCGATATTACCCAACGCAAACAGTCGGAGGATGCTTTACGGGAAAGCGAAGCCCGTTATCGACTTTTGGCCGATCATGCCACGGATTTAATTTCTCGACATAGCAACGATGGGACTTATTTATATGCTTCTCCGGCTAGTCAGCAATTATTAGGATATCAACCGGAAGAATTGATCGGAAAATCCGTCTATGATTTGATTCATCCCGACGATTGGCAAGTCACTCAAGAAAAGTTTTTACGATTAAAAAATAGTCAAGATATTTATACCGTTAGTTATCGCATTCGATGTCGCAATGGAGAATATATTTGGTTTGAAAGTACCTGTCATGGGTTGGAAAATCAGAACTCAGAAAATATTGATGAAGTGATTGCGGTTTCACGGAATATTACGGAGCGGAAAAAAGCTGAAACCCTCTTATTAGAGCGATCACGGCTTTCTCAATTGGAAGCAGAAATCGGAACGGCCCTGGGACTGATGGGGTCAATTACCACTATTCTAGGCCGTTGTATGCAGGCGATCGCCGATTATCCGGGTGTAGTTGGGGTAGGAATTTGGACATTAAATTTGAATAGTAATCAATTAGAACTGCAAGCCCATTCCGGGTTAACGATTCACCCAGAAAATATCACGGAAAGCGATGTTTTGACCTATTCGATTTCCGCTCCTCAATCCTTGAGTACCAGT
>DATNRE010000236.1:0-10166 GCA_036703685.1 Candidatus Obscuribacterales bacterium | reverse complement strand
GATGGTCTTGACGAGATTACCTCTGATTTTATCCTCGATTACAATAGCACCCAAGGGGATAAAATTGGGTTGACGGCGGGGTTAACGGTTAATGATATTGTGTTAACTGAAAAAACCATTACCTATGGCGATCGCCGAGATTATGACAGTAGTGGCCCTTTCCCCCTGGGTCAGATCAGAACTTTAGATTTTCAAATTGAATCTGCATCGGTGACAGTAATTACAGAAGCCCAAACCGGGAATATTTTAGGGTTAGTTAAAGGGGTTTCTCCTGCACAGCTTCAATTTGTCTCTTTTTCTGATAGTATTTAAAAAATTATTTATAGGGGTTAAATTCAACAGGACTTACGCACAAGACCAAAGAAACCGGGTTTCTAGCACTGATTTTGCGGATGAAATCGAGATTTCTCGTTCAGAAACCCGGTTTCTGCGTAAGTCCTATTTAACTCACCAGTCTCTCAACAGATATTTCAATATCGGGAAACGCTAAAGGGTTAATATTGCCTTGATCAATAATTTGTTGACTCAAATAGATGTTATTTTCAGGATCTCTAAATACTATTAATTGTTTTTGGGATAAATCTAAAACCCAATATTCCTCAATTCTAGCTTGAGCATAAATTGATAATTTTAATTCTAAATCTTTTTTTAAACTGCTTTTAGCTACTTCAATAATCCAAAAAATATCCTCACTATATGGATGATGATCTTTATAAATTGATTTAGGTAGTCGGACAATAGAAATATCGGGTTCAGGTTCAGAGTCGGAAAGGGTAATCGGCCCATTAAAACGAACATGAGCTTTACTCGCTAACAAGGTTTGTAAGTATTGTGTACCTTCCTCAACCGTATAATAATGAGAGGGACTTTCTGGACTCATTTCAATAATTTCACCGCCTAAAAGTTCGACGTTGCGATCGCACAAAATCCCAGCATCAATCATGTTATGATAATCTTCCACAGACCATTTTAATAATGTCTTCATTATCAAATTATCTCCTAATCTTGGGGAGTCGAATAGCTTATATTTTAGTATAATCAAAAAAAATAAAGCCCGTGACGAGGATTGAACTCGTGACCTCTTCCTTACCAAGGAAGTGCTCTACCACTGAGCTACACGGGCAAAGAAATTAAGAACAAAAAACTAAGATTTTATAGCTTCTAATTTCTTATATTGAATTTTAGAGGTGGGCCGAGCTGGATTTGAACCAGCGTAGGCGTAGCCAGCGGATTTACAGTCCGCCCCCATTAACCGCTCGGGCATCGACCCATTTATTTCAACAATTTTATATAGTAGCACAATCTCAGAAAATGTCTAGGGGTTTGGCAATCTTTTTTTTAACCCTAGGGTGAGGGAGGTTGATAACCCTTGTGTTTACTAGGTTTGCGGGATTGTTCCGTTGTGCGGTTGGCAGCCAAGGGACTCACACTAGGACGTCGGGTGCGGCTCGGAAAATCACTTTCATCATAAATTTCCCCGACCAACTCCTCCAAAATATCTTCCAGGGTGACTAACCCCACGGTTCCCCCATATTCATCCACCACAATAGCCAGGTGTAAGCGTTGTTGGAGCATTTCCTTGAGTAAATCCCCGACTCGTTTAGTTTCGGGGACGTAAACCGGGGGAATCATGGCTTCGGTGACAGAAATGGTGTTACGTTCCTCATAGTGAGAATGGGCTAATTGTAAAGCCCGTTTCAAATGGACAATCCCGACAATTTCGTCCTTCGATTCTCCCTGCACCGGAATCCGAGAATATCCGGTTTCCAGGCAGAAATCAATCACTTCGCTTAAGTTAGCCTGGTGGGAGATAGTTCGCATCTCAATGCGGGGTTTAACCACCTCTCGGGCGATTAAATAATCCATCATCAACGCTTTATTCAAAAGTTGATGTTTTTGCCAATCTAACTGACCCCGACCGCCTAAAATTTCGATCATCAGTCGTAAATCCTGTACCGATAATCCCTGCTGGACTCCCCCCGGACTAAACATCCGAATAATCCCCTGGGTAATATTTTCTAATAGGACAATTACCGGAGACAGAACAATCGATAGGAGGTAAATCGGTCGAACCGTGGCCTTAAAAATGGGTAAAATGTTGTTAATGGCAAAGGATTTCGGGGTAATTTCCCCAAAAATGAGTACCAGAAAAGTCACAACACCCGTAGCCACCCCAAGTCCCGCATTCCCTAACCAAATCGCAAATAAATTACTGGTGAGAATTGCCGAGAAATTATTTACAAGGTTATTTCCCACTAACAACGTCGTGATAAATCGGGCCCGCTTTTCTAAAACCAGGGTATACATCCGGTTAGGGTCGCCCTGTTCCTTGATTAAAGCTCGTAATTTTAAGTTATCGAGGGCGGTAATGGCGGTTTCGGAACCGGAGAACAGGGCGGATAGAATCAGCATGAATATCAGCACTAGAATATCTAGCCCAATATTTCCCAATAAGGGTACGCTTGTAGAAACAGCAAATAGAGATTCTGGGGGAAAAGTTCCGAACATCAACGGGATAAAGTCATCTAAAAAACTGTTTTGATTGTAGCCGATGGGTTGAATATCGCAGTCAACACCGTAATGGGTAATGGGTAATCTGCTGTGCTATAGCAGTCGCCAGACCTATTAGGACAAAGAGTGATGCAGCAAAGCTAGACGGTGAAGTCTTTTCCTCCCTGTTGCCTGTTGCCTGTTCCCTGTTCCCTGCTATATACGATAAAAGACTTCCTAGGAGTAGGAAGTCCTCTAAATCAATAGGTTGGGTTTTGGTGTCAGACCCAGATTAAATCACGGTATAGTCAGGAATCACTGCATTTTTCAGGATTACAATAATCCCACTACGGATATAAAATCCTAGGTCTTCCCGTTCCGCTTCTTCGACATCCTCTTTGTTGATAATTTGGACATGGCGACCAATCCGAGCATTTTTATCAACAATCGCCTTCCGAATTACGGTATTAGAACCAATTCCCAAGGGAATTTCACCTTCTTGTAAACCGGAAGAACGTTCGGAGAAGGGTTGATAGAAGTCTGAACCCATGAGTAGGGTATCTTCAATCACACAGCCCGCTTCCACCCGGGAACGTAACCCCAAAACCGAATGGTCAATCCGACATTCTTTGAGGATACAACCTTCGGCAATAATGGATTCAGTAATCCGACAATCTAGGATTTTTGTGGGCGGTAAGTGACGAGAGCGACTATAAATGGGAGCTTTTTCGTCATAGAAGCTAAAGCTGGGGTGGGGTTGTTGGGTTAAACCCAAATTGGCATGATAAAACGCTTCAATGGTTCCAATATCTTCCCAATAGTCTTTAAATAAATAGGCTTGAACGTTTAAATCCCCGGATGCGTTGGGAATCACTTCTTTGCCGAAATCCGTTTCCTGGGGCTTTTCATCTAATAGCTTAATCAAGGTGTCTTTATTAAAGACATAAATCCCCATGGACGCGATATAAGGATTTTCTTGGGCTTGTTCGGGAGATAAACCTAACCTGGAGGTATCTACCCGCATTTGTTGCAGGGCGTCTCCTTTTGGTTTCTCACTGAAACTAATCACCCGTCCAGAGTCATCGAGTTTCATTAACCCAAAATCCGAGGCGCGTTTTTCGTCAATGGGCAATACGGAAAGGGTAATATCCGCTTTGGTGTCCAAATGACGTTGGACAAATTCCCGATAGTCCATGCGGTAGAGATGGTCACCGGATAAAATCAGAAATTGGTCAACGTCCCATTCCTTCAGCAGCCACAAATACTGACGCACCGCATCCGCCGTGCCCTGAAACCAATTCGGGTTTTGGGTGGTTTGTTGGGCGGCTAGGACTTCGGTAAAGCTATCATCAAAACCCGCAAAGTTGTACGCCCGGGCAATATGGCGGTTTAAGGATGCCGAGTTAAATTGGGTTAAAACGTAGATTTTGAGAATTTCGGAGTTAATACAGTTACTAATGGGGATATCGATTAATCGATATTTCCCGGCAATGGGCACCGCAGGTTTGGCCCGCACTTTGGTTAAAGGATACAGGCGGCTTCCTGCACCGCCACCGAGAATGATTGCTAAAACTCGTTTCACAAAAAATTACCTCTCAACTGCCAATAGTCTTCCCAAGTCCAGTGTCCGACTGTACGGTACTCTTGACAAGGGGGGAGAGGCAAAACCTACCTTAAGTTTGGGTTAGGGTTGGGTTAGGAGGATCGGGTGATAATTGTCAATTTAATAAAATATGTTCAAAAAAATTAGCTAGTGAAATAATAAAAATTAGCTTTCCAGAAATGTCTTTAACAGGAATACACGCAAATTTTGGGATATAACCCTAGATGTAGGGGCAATTCATGAATTACCCCTACATCTATTGATAGCGGTGATGCGTAAGTCCTGTTAAAAAAAACAAAGTAGTTCCTGATTTATATTTATCCTAGCTTATTAAATATTATTGAATTTTTGTATAAAAATATTCAGTTAAAATGTTATATAGATTTTGATTAATTTAAATACATATTAGCTGCTTAATTTTACTAATTAGTCTAGGAAATATAGCGATTTTTCTCGTGGTATCGAGTCTTGCTAGAGATAGATTTTTTTCAGTCCAAATCAGATTATAATTTTTGAATTTGAACACTGAATTAACGAGCCTTATGCAAATACAAACACCTGATTGGGTTAAACACGCGGTATTTTATCAAATTTTTCCCGATCGCTTTGCTCAAGACGCGATTCCGCGCCAAAACTTGTTAAAATCCGATGGCTGGGAACCCTGGGATTTGCCACCAAGTTTACAGGGATATAAAGGCGGCAATTTATGGGGCGTGATTGAACAATTAGATTATTTACAGGATCTGGGGATTAATGCGATTTATTTTACTCCGATTTTTCAATCAGCTTCTAATCATCGTTACCATACCCATGATTATTACCAAATTGACCCGATACTGGGGGGAAATACGGCTTTTCAAGAGTTATTAGATGCAGCCCATCAACGCCAAATTAAAATTGTTTTAGATGGGGTATTTAACCATGCGAGTCGCGGCTTTTTTCAGTTCCATGATATTTTAGAAAATGGCCCCCATTCTCCTTGGTTAGATTGGTTTAAAATTGAAGGCTGGCCCCTATCTGCCTATGATGGCAGTAAACCTGCTAATTATGTTGGTTGGATTGGAAATCGGGCTTTACCCCAGTTTAATCATGACAACCCTCAAGTCAGGGAATATATCATGGAAATTGCGGAATATTGGATTGATTTTGGCATTGATGGTTGGCGTTTAGATGTGCCTTTTGAAGTCAAAACTCCTGGGTTTTGGCAGGAATTTCGAGATAGAGTTAAGGCTGTTAATCCAGAGGCTTATATTGTTGGGGAAGTGTGGGAAGATTCCCGAGAATGGTTAGATGGAACACAATTTGATGGGGTGATGAATTATTTATTTACGGCTCCAACTATTGCTTTTACCGCAGGCGATCGCGTTAAAATGGAATTAGTCGAAAGCCCGTCTTATTTCCCTTATCCGGCTCTATTTGCTAAGGAATATGGGCAAAAAATACAAGATTTATTAGCGTTATATCCTTGGGAAATTCAACTAACACAATTGAATTTACTCGATAGTCACGATACTGCCCGATTAATTACTATTGCTGGCGGAGATCGAGCGAGTGTTGAATTAGCAACCTTATTGTTATTTACTTTTCCGGGCGCGCCTAGTATTTATTATGGGGATGAAGTCGGGTTGGAAGGACACCTTGATCCTGACTCTCGCCGCAGTTTTCCGATGCAAGATTCTTGGCATCAAGATATTTTAGACTATCACAAAAAACTGATTGCTATTCGTCACCAATATCCGGCTTTAAGAACGGGTTCTTATCAGGTATTATATGCTGAGGATATGATTTATGGATTTGCTCGATGTTTGGAGAATGAGGAATTAATTGTGATGGTGAATTCGGGAACAGAATCAGCCGAAATTAACGTTACGGTTACTAACTTAAAGACTTGTCCTAATCAGTTAATTTATGGAGTAGGAAAATTCAGTTGGAAACAAGAAAATGACACTACAGAATTAGTGGTCTGTCTTCCTCCCCGTCAAGGAATAATTTTAGCCAATTGTTAGTTATTTAGGCAAATGTAAGTTTTATCCGAGGGTATGGCCAGGTCATACCCTGCTATTATAAAATTAACCTATAATAAAAAATCTACCTTAGTCTAATTATTAATTAATAGTTTCATCAGATTATGACCCAGAAGTCGCCCTCTATGCTAGAAAAAATCAAAGATATTGCAACAACGTTATCACCTCGTTTAATTGAGATTCGTCGCCATATTCATGCCCATCCAGAACTCAGTGGTCAAGAATATCAAACCTCCGCCTATGTCGCCGGGGTGTTGTCCTCCTGTGGGATTAAGGTGCAAGAAGGCGTGGGGACAACGGGAGTGGTGGGAGAATTCAAGGGAAATACCACTAACCCCCGTTGGTTTGCTATTCGCACCGATATGGATGCCCTGCCGATGACCGAATTAACCGGGTTAGAGTATGCTTCTCGACAGATGGGGGTCATGCACGCTTGCGGACACGACCTGCACACCACCCTAGGGTTAGGCACGGCGATGGTGTTATCTCAGTTGAGCCAGGAATTTCCTGGGAAAGTGAGGTTTCTTTTCCAACCTGCGGAAGAAATTGCTAAAGGGGCAACCTGGATGGTACATGATAACGTCATGGAGGACGTTGCGGCGATTTTGGGGGTTCATGTTTTCCCCAGTATTCCCGCCGGATGCGTGGGACTGCGATCGGGTGCGTTAACGGCGGCGGCGGATGATTTGGAATTAACTATTATCGGAGAGTCGGGTCACGGGGCGCGACCCCATGAAGCTAAGGATGCCATTTGGATCGCGGCGCAGGTAATTACCATGTTACAACAGGCTATTAGTCGCACTCAAAACCCTTTAAGACCTGTGGTTTTATCCATTGGTCAAATTATGGGCGGACGGGCTCCTAATATTATTGCGGATCAGGTTAAACTATTAGGAACGGTGCGATCGCTTCATCCTGAAACCTACGAAGCTTTACCCAATTGGATAGAACAAATTGTTGCTAATATCTGCCAAATGTATGGGGCAAATTATGAGTTAAATTATCGTCGGGGTGTTCCTTCGGTGCAGAATGATCCGATGTTAACTCAAATTGTCGAAGAAAGTGTTAGGGAGGCTTTTGGGTCTGGTGCGGTTTTGAATTTACCCGAACCCTCTTTAGGTGCAGAGGATTTTTCTGTCTATTTAGATTATGCACCCGGCATGATGTTTCGCTTAGGTGTCGGACAGAAAAATAAACATAATTATCCCCTACATCATCCTAAGTTTGAAATTGATGAATCGGCAATTATTACGGGGGTGGTAACTTTAGCCTATTCTGCCTATAAATTTTGCCATAAACAATTACAAACGGAGAAGAATTAATCAAGACTAAAAACACCTGTTACTCGAGTAAAAATTCCGCTAAAATAGAATTAGAAAAATTAGGAAGTCAGCAATATGGAAACAACTGTCACCCTAACTGTTACTGTAAACGCCGAGGGAAACTTAGACATTCCCGCAGAATTACAAACCCAACTGACACCAGGGGATCAATATAAAGTAGCAATTACGGAAGAAGGCTTACTTTTTAAAAAAGTTAAGCCCGGATTTGATTGGGATAAATGGGAACAGCGATTAGAAGTCGCCACACCCGATCCTGATGAATTAACAGTGGAAGAAATTTGTGCAATTGTCAAAGAAGTTAGACATCAAATTAATTTAGAAGGAAAATCAGAATCATGAAAGTTGTATTAGATACCAATATTTTTATCTTTTAATTCAGTTATTAATTAATAAACACACTTTGATCAACATGAAAAAATTTAGCTAAGATGATTGCTTGTTCTTTGCTAATTGACTTTTTACCATTAATCAATTCATTAGCTTTTTGTTCGCTTCCTATTAAATTCACTAATTCTTCAGGTTTTAAACCCCTCTGTTCTATTAAAAATCGTAGCATCGAATCAGAAGAAATGGTAGTTTCATGCTGATAATATTCTTGTTCAAATTTTTCGATTAATGTAATCAAAAGTTCATATAACTCATCTTCTTCTGGAGTCCGATTGCAACGGTGCATTAATTCTTCCACAACAGCTAAATATTTTTCATTTTCGTCTTCATTTCTAATGATTTTAGGTTGATAATTGGATAATAATTCTTTGTATTTTTCGGGATTAAAAGTAACGGTCATTTTTCCAATTCTCCTTATCATATTCAGCATGAGTTAGAATATATTTAATATAGATTAACTGTTTTTGATAATCTATACTAACAATTAAACGGTATTGGTTGCCTTTAATGTTAAAAACTGTAAAATTACCTACAGCTTCAGCTTTGGGAAAAACTGATTGTACCTCAATGAGATTTGACCATTTAGCTTTACTTGCAACTTTAAACCAGTTATCTAAAGCTTCACGACAATCTCCATGATTTTTGATACATTCACGTAGTTTTCGATAACTGATAATGTGCATAGTTACTGATATTATTTTAACATAGGAACGATCGCATTTTAAATTAAATCAGTTTTATTTAATCGGCCAGTCAGGAATAATTTTATCAATTTCTTGCATAATATTTAATGTTGCTGTTAATACAACAACAATTTTTTGATAATGCAGAATATCATCAAACGATAAACTACGATTAGCTTTTTTGCGGTCTTTTAACCATTTATCTAATACTTGATACCCGCCAATTTTAAATCCCCAAATTTCCGGCGGTATTCCTTCAAAATAACGAGTTTTATTAATATATATTCGTTGCTGTTGCGGTTTATAGGTTACTTCTGTAACGTTATTATCTCCTTCGCCTTGATATTTAGTAATTAAACGATTCAGTTGTTGAGATTCCATTAAGTGTAATTTAACTAATTCTTCGCCTTTTATGGCTAAATTTTTAAATAATTTCTCATTGCTAGTTAAGGGTAAACGAGGAAAATCTATTTTGAGAAATTCGGCGTAAATTTGTCTATATGTGGGACTATGAAAAATAGCGTATATGTAATAGAATATTGCCTCTGGTGTAGGAATATAACCTAGTTTTTCTCTAATAGCTTGGAGGAATTTTTGTGATAGGTTGGGTGTGCGTTCTATAAATAATGTTCCTTGGGCGTTTTCAGTGTCTGGGTAAAGGTAGAGAGGGAAAATATAACCGCGTTCTCTACTCTTATTAGAAACATAACAATCATCAGTTAAATTATTAGTGACTAGAGAATGCCGCCATGAGTCACTTATAATCTGACGACTAGTATAAATTGCTATGTTATTTCCTGCTAAGAGATGACGCATTACTTCATTTCTAGGACGTTCCACTAGATTGTCATGATGATAATAATTTCTCCGGTCAAAGGGACGATAGAGACAATAAGTAAAGTATTTTTCCCATTCAGGATTATTTGCTAATGACTGTCTACTATTTTTAATTTTCCAAGCATGAGTATCATTAATTTCATATTTTTTAGCAATAACATCATCATTAATATTAAAATTTCTAAAATCTTCTATCCGTTTTCTTAAAACATCTGCATCAAAAGCTATAGCAAAATTATCTCTAGCAGTTACTATTCCTACAGAGTTAATAGGAAATATATCCGTAATTTTCCAATATTTATTATATTCTGCTAATAAATCTTGATTTTGAGGAATAAAAAGATAAAAAGGTGAAGTAGGAAAAATTTCTTTCCACTCAATTGTAGTAAAATCATTTTCGTTAAGATAACTATACTTATCTTCCCGTGAACCCCAAATATCAACATGATAAAACTTAGTCATAAATTATTCTACTCAGTTTTCCATTCTGTTTCTGGAATGTCAGCATTGATCATAATATTGCGTAACGTACCGAGAGGTAAATTACGCCCCTTGTGATAGGGTACAATTGTTTGAAGTTGACGCTCTAAATTGCGCCACTTGCGATGACTACCCTTCTGTGAAACCAACTCAAAACCATAATTTTTTAAGATACTTTCAACTTCATCTACATTCATTCTGCGGATACGAGTCATATCACAGAAACCTCTCGCATGAGAGATCCTGCTTTTAATGTAATCGTATCAGGTTCAAGATAAAGTGCGATCGCTTCCCGAATATTTTCTAAAGCTTCTGCTTC
>DATNRE010000235.1:0-1647 GCA_036703685.1 Candidatus Obscuribacterales bacterium | reverse complement strand
GTCAGCCCATGCTGTCAAGGCGTTATAGTCTTCGGGGGTGGACTGCCAGAGTTTGACCTCTCCCCCATCCTCTCTCCTGCGAGGCGAGGGGGGTGGAGTAACAATAAATACCACAAACCGATCGCTTAAAATATACCATTCCAAAATCGCGGTATTGTCCCCCGTCAACGCTTGAATATCGCTAAAGGGCATGGGTTCAACCTTTTGGGTGAGGCGGAAATCACCGTCTTTGGGGGTAATATCACGGGTAATGAGGGTGTCGAGTTGTTGCCGCAGTTTGTTGAGACGGGTACGATCTGGGGGTTGGGTTTGTAGGGCGGCAATATTGGGGCTACGTTCTCCGGTTGTCCCGTCCCCAAAGGAGTTGCGGGTGCGTTCTTCGATTTCCAGGCGGCGTTGTTCGGTTTCGATGTTTCGACGCAGACGGTCGAGTTCATCGAGGACGGTTTGGGGAATATCGCCTTTGGGGTAAAGGTCACGGGTTGCTAACAGTTCAACGAGGTTACGAGCTTTACTCCGATCCGCGTATTCAAGAGCCTTATCGTAACGTTTCAATTTTATACAGACTTCAACCATAAGTTGATAAAGTTGAAACCATTGTTCATTAAGTTTGCGCTTTACTTGATCTCCAGAGGTAATTTCATACCGCAAATTATCAACAGCATCAATAGCTTGGGCAAAAGCATCATACGCTCCTTGAAAATCCTGGGTATTAAAATAAGCAATGCCTAAACCCAATAAAGTTTCTGCGTGTTTTTCAGGAAAGGCTTTGTGAGTAAAAATTTGAAGCGAATTTTGATAAAGTTGGATAACTTTTGACTGATTATCTTTTTTATTTACACCAATTCTTTTATAAACATTAGTTAAGCAGGATTGAGTGGTAGCCCATCGTTCTGGATCAGATTTCTGGGTAAAGACAGCCAAAGCTGATTCATAATAAAACTTAGATAGTTCTAAATATTTTTCTTGATTTTCGTAGTCAGAAAGGCTGCTATAAATATCTCCCAAATTAAGATTAAGTCTTCCCCAGTTTCCTGGATTAGTTTCACGATTTATTAAAAGTAAACTAGCGTGGCAAGCTTCCAGCGATTTTTTCAAATTGTCTTCACGCTTGCCAAATATACGTTGTTTGTAAACTTCTCCTAAATTATTTTTAATAGTTCCCCAACCTTGAGGTTCATCTTCATAAGTCAAAATAGTTAAGGCTGATTCATAAGCTGCAATTGCTATTTCTAGGTTATCTGCTTTTTTACCTAAAACTCTGTTTAAATGAGCATTACCAAAACTGACTTGACACAATGCCCATTCTTTAGGAAACTTCTCTTGGGTATAAACAGTAAAAGCATCTCGATGTGCAGCAATTGCTCTTTCTTTATTGTCGGCTTTATCACCTCGAATACGATAATTATAAGCGGTTCCGATATTATCTTGAGTTTCTGCCCATTTTTCAGGAAATTTATCCTGAGTATAAACTGTTAAAGCAAGTTGATAACTAGCAATCGCTTTTTCTATATTATTAGCCATGTCTCCTGTCGTTCCTCGATAGTATAGCCAACCTAAAAGTCTTTGAGTTTCCGCCCACTTTTCAGGATTGTTGTCTGGACTTAAAACTGTTATAGCTGCTTCATACGCCGTAATAGCTTTTTC
>DATNRE010000234.1:0-5547 GCA_036703685.1 Candidatus Obscuribacterales bacterium | reverse complement strand
GGGAATCTGCATAGGAATTGAAGGGGAAAAACTCGGGAACATTATAACTAATTTCTTCGAGTAATTCCCGTTTAAAAGCCGTTTCCGGGGTTTCTCCGGGTTCTAAATGTCCCCAAATAATCCCCAAACCCCAGGATGAACAATATTAGGAATATTATCTCGTAACTGCAATAAAAACTTTCCATCTCGATAAAGAATTGCTATAGCAACTTGAATCATAATTTGTTACCCATTCCCTCTTACCCATTACCTCTTACCCATTACCTCTTACCCATTACCCATTACCCATTACCCATTACCCATTACCCATTACCTGTTCCCTGTTCCCGTTTAATTTCTTTTAAATAAACATCTCCAATATCTTTTCCTTTCATTTCCTTAATTAAAAGGCTTTTATATTCTACTTTACCTTGAACTAATAGGTCTTGTCCGAGGGGGGGTAAAGATTGAGTGGTAAATACCCAAATTGAACCCGTATCATCTTGGAGTTGATAAGCACCTGCCCCTAAAAAGGGTGCATGACTTTTGACTTTACCTCGGAGATAAACTTTAGCACCTATTTTCTGTTTTTGTTGTAGCAGTTCAATTTTAGCGGTATTAAAATTAATCCAACTTTCAGATTGAGAAATACTTTGACAACCGACTAATCCGGTCACAAATAGTAATACAATACTAATTTGCCAGGTTTTGGTGAAATTCTGTGAAAATGAAAAGGTCATAGAGTCACTGAATATATTAATTGACAAAAGAGAGAGCGAATTATGGATAATCTATTAGACGGTAAATCTACAGCCAAAAAGATTCAAGCCCAACTACAAGAGCAAGTAGAAATATGGCAAGCTAAAGTTGGACGTCCGCCCGGTTTAGCGGTGATTATGGTGGGGGATAATCCGGCCAGTGCGGTCTATGTACGCAATAAAGAACAGGCCTGTGCTAAGGTGGGAATTACATCTTTTGGTCAACATTTCCCCGCAGAAACTAGCCAAGAAGAACTCACTCGTATTATCCATGAACTGAACAAAAATGAACAAGTGGATGGAATTTTAGTTCAGTTACCCCTTCCTGCTCATCTGGACTCCGTTGGGTTACTCTATGAAATTGATCCCAAGAAAGATGCTGATGGTTTGCACCCGGAAAATTTAGGACGGTTAGCGCGGGGGGAAAAGGGGTTAAGAAGTTGTACCCCGGCCGGAGTGATGCGACTATTTGAGGAATATAATATTAATCTCAAAGGCAAACACGCCGTCGTTTTAGGTCGCAGTATTTTAGTTGGGAAACCGATGGCTTTGATGCTATTAGAAGCTGATTGTACCGTAACTATTGCCCATTCTAAAACTCAAGATTTAGCTAAAGTTAGCCGGGATGCGGATATTGTGGTGGCGGCTATCGGACGTCCGCAAATGATTACGGCGGATTTTGTGAAACCTGGCGCTATTGTGATTGATGTCGGAATTAATAAAATTACTGATAATAATGGCAAATCTCGCCTAGTCGGGGATGTGGACTTCGAGAGTGTTCAACCCATCGCCCAATATATTACCCCAGTTCCTGGCGGTATTGGCCCGATGACCGTGGCGATGTTATTGCAAAACACCTTTTGGAGTTATTTGGAAAAAGTCCAGTAATGAGTCAACAGTCACCCGTTATCAGTTATCAGTTGAGAGAAAATCTAAGTCAGGACGGGGTTTTACAGCCATTTCTTTGGTAAAATACTGAAGTTAAAATCTGGCTCCGGCGATGAACGGAAAAATCAAGTCCCCAGGAGTCCACTTTTGTTCACATTACCCCTATTATCAACAAGCACTCGTCATGGTATTGGTCAGCGAAATTAACTCCCCCTTGGAAAACCCTCAGTTTGACTTATCAGCCTATCTAACCCAACGCAAAACCCTAGTAGAACAGGCTTTAGATGGGTCTCTCCCCATCATCTACCCTGAAAAAATCTATGAGTCAATGCGCTACTCTCTGCTGGCCGGAGGCAAGCGTCTCAGGCCGATTTTGTGTCTGGCAACCTGTGAGTTAGTTGGGGGGACTGTGGAGATGGCGATGCCCACCGCTTGCGCCCTGGAAATGATTCATACCATGTCCTTAATTCACGATGACCTCCCAGCCATGGATAATGACGATTACCGTCGGGGAAAACTGACCAATCATAAGGTTTATGGAGAGGATATTGCGATTTTAGCTGGGGATGGTTTACTCAGTTATGCCTTTGAATTTGTAGCGACCCAAACCGCTAATGTTCCCGCTTCTCAAGTTTTACAGGTAATTGCTCGTTTAGGTTGGGCGGTGGGGGCCGCTGGCTTGGTGGGGGGCCAGGTGGTGGATTTAGATTCGGAAGGACTCACGGATGTTTCCGAAGAAACCCTAACTTTTATTCATACCCATAAAACCGGGGCATTATTAGAAGCCTGTGTGGTCTGCGGGGCGATTTTAGGAGGAGCGAAGGAAACGGAAATTGCCGGGTTATCTCGCTATGCCCGCAATATTGGTTTGGCGTTTCAGATTGTGGATGATATTCTCGATATTACGGCAACCCAGGAGGAGTTAGGAAAAACCGCAGGTAAGGATTTAACGGCTAAAAAAGTCACCTATCCCAGTTTATGGGGCATAGATGAATCCCGACGTCAGGCCCAAAACTTAATTGAAGCGGCAAAAGCTGAATTATCTAATTATGGAGACCGGGCTATTCCTCTGTTAGCGATCGCAGATTTTATCACTAATCGCACTCACTAAAGCTATTTATTTATCTTATATGCAAGACTTTTCTCAAATCCTCAATAACCAAGTGTTATGGGTTGCCCTGTTAGCCTGTATTCTGGCTCAACTTTCTAAATTAGCGGTGGAGCTAGTCCAACATGGCAAAATTAATCTGCGGGTGTTGGTGACAACTGGAGGAATGCCCAGTTCCCATTCGGCTTTTGTGGGGGCTTTAGCCACGGGAGTGGGCAAAACCATGGGGTGGGGAAGTCCTGATTTTGCCATTGCTGTTGTTTTTGCATTTATTGTGATGTACGATGCCGCCGGAGTCCGTCAAGCTGCGGGAAAACAAGCCCGCATTTTAAATCAAATTATTGATGAAGTCTTTGAAGAACATAAACAATTAAGCGAAGAAAGATTAATTGAATTATTAGGTCATACCCCCTTTCAAGTGATTGTGGGTTTAGGGTTGGGGATTGCGATCGCAGCGATTGCCGAGATAAATTGGCCCCTAAATTTCCTGCCAGCGTCTCTATAGAAACGTTGTCATGTAACTTTTATAGGCATTATCAGTCTTTACTGTTCCGGTGTTCCCTCCTAAAGCTAAGGTTTAACCGTCGGACTAACTACTGTTACCCGGTTACTGTCCACTAATATTGACCAAAAGCCCCGACTGCTTAACTTCTTTAAAGTTTCTGTTGCTCGTTGGGAATCGGCCGTATATTCTACTAATAAATAACGTCGCTGACCATAGGAAACTAAACCTAGATTTTCACCGATGAGGGTTCGTAATTGTACCGCTAATTCTGACTGATTCAAATAATCTACTAAAACCGCATAACCTGAGCCCAAAACTTGAGGACTAGATGCTGGTTGTTTCTGGGGTAGGGGTGGGGTTTCTCGCACAATCGGGGTCGGGCCAAGACCAGAATTAGGACTCCGACGGGGTATGGCGGTTATCTCCTGTTTCACCACATAGGCGGGTAATTTCACCTGCTCCTGTAGATAGGTGGCCCAATCCTCTGCAATTAAAGGATCACTAAATCCCCCAACCCGGGTGACTAAATTCGTCAAATAGCGACAAACCTCACTGTTGATGTCATTGGGTAACGTGCGCTGCACCAATTTTTGTTCCTCGGAAGTGTTACTGACAATCAATAACAAATATTCTCCAGGCTTTGGTGCGGCACACGTTTCCTGGGCTAAACTGGTTCGGACTGCTAAACCCCAACTGGTGGCTGTGAGCAGACTCGAAACCAAGATGACAGATAACCTTTTGACACCACTTTGACGCATAAACACCGCAGTTGACAACAATTAAGCAACAGCTTTCATTGTACTGATCAGGGTCAACTATTGGATCGGGATTTTCAAACCGCCGTTGCTAAAGACTTTAAAGCATCGGGAATACTGGCCGTTGGAGCTTGAAATTCTCCCGTAAGTACATACTCCAAACGCAATTTTAACCAAACCACTACTTGTTTATTGGTGGAAATAATCGCCACCGCCGGTTGAGGGCATTTAGCTTTAATATCGGCCATTTCTGGCGCTTCTAAAAAAGCCGGTTGCTGCACCAACCAAAAATCAATTTCCTTTTCCTGTTCCCGATAGTTGCGTTCGCGTTCGCGCAACACTTCTTCTAAGGGTTCTTCCTCAATTAAAAACTTGTGACTGCCTAAAACGTAGTAATAAGTCTGCATGGTTAATCGTTGTAAATTCTATCATGGGACGATTTCTGGCTTAAAGTTGCCCAAGAATCGCTTGTTTCATTTCTCGGACGGCTCGCTCTAAACCGACGAGAACTGCCCGACTTATTATTGTATGACCAATGTTGAGTTCTTCCATCCCTTTGAGGGCGGAAACGGGATAAACATTCCAGTAGGTTAACCCATGTCCGGCATTCACCCGTAGTCCGGCTTCTAAGGCCAGTTGACAGCCCTGGGCTAAAATCCCCAGTTCCCGAGCCTGGTCTTCCCCTGTGGCTTCTGCATAGCATCCCGTATGCAGTTCGATGAATTTAGCCCCCACTTGAGCCGAGGCTGCAATTTGTTCGGGGTTGGCATTGATAAATAAACTCACCGGAATTCCGGCTTCCTGTAAGGCTTTCACCACATCGGTCATCCGAGGAATTTGGCCAGCGATCTCTAACCCCCCTTCGGTAGTAATTTCTTCCCGACGTTCGGGAACGAGCGTTACATAGTCGGGTTTGATGTCTAATGCGATCGCCACCATTTCATCGGTCGCGGCCATTTCTAAATTTAGATGGGTTCTTACCGTTTGGCGCAATAGGTGCACATCCCGGTCTTGAATATGGCGTCGATCTTCGCGCAAATGCACCGTAATTCCATCGGCCCCCGCTAATTCCGCAAGCACAGCCCCCGCTACGGGATCGGGTTCAACGGTACGACGGGCTTGGCGAATCGTGGGTTAGAGTCGATAGGAGCGTTACCACTCCTACCTCTCCTTCAGAACCGTGCATGAAACTTTCGCCTCACACGGCTCCTTGATAACTCCATCCTTGTTACGGATACGATTCAAAACGGGTTATTTTCATAATTCTCAACTATTGGTAATTGGTTACTTTTAGTTGAAGAACCATCATTAGCCGTCTTTGTGTCGTGACAATGTTTGTGTAGAAGTTGAAGGTTTTCGTAGATGTCTTTTCCACCTAACGATGTTGGTTTAATATGGTCAACTTCCACAATATCTGTACTTGTAAAATACAGACCACAGTGAGGACAAATACCTTTTTGTTTCTTGATTAGTTTTGAAACCCTGTTAGGAGTCTCAGGATATTCGCCCCGTCGTTTACTCCAGTAGATCCAGTCTCCATTGAACGGACTAGCT
>DATNRE010000233.1:0-2836 GCA_036703685.1 Candidatus Obscuribacterales bacterium | reverse complement strand
CTCTCTAATCGTGGGGTTTCGAGGATCTTGCATAGCAGATAATCCCCTAACAACCTTCTCCCTAGCAGTGACGATATAGGGTTGTTGGAAGGTTTTATCAATCACTGCTAATCGTCTACTTGTGCCATCGGGTAAACATAGTTTAACTTCGTCAACACCCTGAACCGCCGCGTCTTTGTAATATTTCTCCATCGGTTCATGGTAATATTTCTCCTTCTCAAAAATAGGGATGCGTTGGGGTGTGTAGGCTTTATCGGACAAGTCTCTAGTCTGAAGGTTTGCATCCGTGGCTTGCTCCCCTAAATCATTGTATTGCTGTTGAGAAGACAAGGTAGGATATTGTTCGGTTGGTGAGGCTTCTGAATCTGAAACATCAATATCCGGTTCAACCTTGAAAACATGAAATCTCCATCCCGTTTTTTCATAGCCTAAATAAAGCCCCTCGTATGCACTTAATCCCTCACTGTAAAAATGTTGAGTTGTGGTTTCTTCTATCAATCCCCAGAAGTCACTCACGTTAGCTTTCTTTAGTTTAAATACACCCCCATCTAACTCGTAAATATCCTTAGCTAAGGGGCCATTAAAAGCATATTTTTGTTCTTTAATCTGAAATTCAAAACCATCTATAGTTTTAATCTCCCGCTTCACCTTGACGTAGTTTTGTCCAGACTTCCAAAACGATACCGACAGATCATCAATAGGAACTGAGTCAGGGGGTTGTGTGGCATTGTCGGGGTCTTCTGTCCTAACCTCGTACTTGCGTTGCCTGAGTCGGTATTCTGGTAGGACGGGGGGACGGTTGCCTTGGTTTTCCTCCGTCTGTTCCTGTTGCTTTTCAAGAAATAATCCAGTCACCTCCTGTTTAGGCCAGATGTAATAACTGCCATAAATATCGGAGGTATCCTCATCTTTAAATGGTATGGCTTGCGCGGGGGTAATTTCGTTCGGCAACCCTAAAACTATTTCCTGTTGAAAGACAGAATTTGAAGTGAGTTGTCGCTGTTTTCCGGTTGAACAGCTAACGGAAACCTCTGATAAAATATCGCTTTCTTCTAGTATCCATTCTTTAGTTAAATCCCATTTTTTAGCGTAAACAGTATTGTGGTCAGACAAATCCAGAAAACAATTATTTTGTCTTAATCGAGATTGAATTTCGCTCCGTGGGATTCTCCCCTCCTCTGGACTAATATCATTATTAACTGGTATCTTCCCATTCATTCCCAATAAACTTCCCCCGGCTTTGTTGCATAACCAGGTCAGGGTTCTCGATTCTGCAAAATTAGTCTCGGGTTGTGACGGGGAGTTAGTCATGCACTCAGGATCAATCCCAGGACTATTGGCCGAGTAGTGATAGGAAATAGACCAATCTCCCGAATAAAGTATGGGGGATAATCCCTCCATTGTGTCTGCTTTATAGGTTTTGGGAACTAAGGGAACCTCGACATCAAGCCACCAATGGGGGTCGGTTAGGGAGATAGAAACCTCTATTTTAGGATGGGGAAATTCTGATCGCATCTTCTCAACAATCTGTAAATTTTCCACTCGCCAACCGATTCCAAAGGCTTCAAACTTAGCCCCCCGACACAAATGTTTTAAGATTAAATTCTTGTAACTAAACCAAGTCTCAAACCGCATCTGCCCATTTTGAGATTGTTCGAGGGAGTTAGAAAAACTAAATGATCCTAACAACGGTAGCCACTGCAAAACCGTGGGGAGTTGGTCTATGAAGTCGGTATCGTAACCATCACCAGTTGGGTTATTAACTACCGAAACACTGATCGGATTTGGACTTACTACAATTTGATTTCCTGATATTTGAATAGCTAAGTTTTGAGGGGCGGTTGTGACTTTGTTAGCTAGGGACTGAGAGGGAATAAAGGTTAGTTGATTAGTTGTAGGGGAATAGATAGCTTGACCTTGTTCTAAGTCTTCTGTGGGGGTGTCGGAGGGCTTAATTTCATAACTCACCCCGTCAACATAAACCTTTGTAGCAGTGGAGTAGTTTGGGACTAACACACTAACCGGAGTTGAGGGGGATGTGACTTGGGTGTGTTTGGGTTCTGAATATTGGGCGATCACCACCTGTTGAGTATAGGGATTGTAAATAAACTCATCCGGCGCTAACTCGGATGTTTCTACCGATTCCGATAATTGATAAATCTTATTATTGACAACAACTGAGACAATCTTCTGACTTTGGGGTGTGGGAATAATTAATATAGGGTTAGCCGTGGGAGTAACTGTCGCGATAGTTACACTATCCTTAACAATAATTTGCTTGCTCAATCCCTCTGGACTACCAAGAGATAAACCAAAAGCACCTTGTTGTTGTGAGTTTAAATTTAATTGTGGAGTGTCTAAAGTTAGATACATAATATAAATACAAGTTTATTTAATTTTAACTCTAATGGCTGTAATTGTTGGCAAAGTAATTTTTGAAACTCCCGTATCAATTAAAGATAAATATTATGAAGCCCTAACGTGGCGGGATGGAGAAGGGGAGATCAGGAAATCCTATTTTAACGATGACGGAAACCTTGAGCTATTAATTCCGGGGGACAAGTATCAAGATGCTCTATCCCCTTCTCCTAGTCCTGTGGCGAATCGGTTTGGGGGTGACTGGGTACAAGTTCAGAATATCCGGTTTGGCTTCTCTATCGAGGTTATAGAGGAGATGGCAGAGTTGCGGTTTGTGTTTCAAGAGTTGAGGCGGTATCAGGGCGCGACCATTCACGACAATAAAAAGTTTAGGGCTTTACGGGTTTGGGATTATGTGGGGTTTGATGTCGGTGATTACGCCACCGGAGTCACTGAGAGATGGGTTAAGATCTTAGGT
>DATNRE010000232.1:0-2150 GCA_036703685.1 Candidatus Obscuribacterales bacterium | reverse complement strand
AGCTTCTGGAATTTTGGTTGGTGGTAACTCCGGTTCAGCCAAAACAAGTTTAGCTGCGGGGTTCATTGTCGGAAAGTTAACGGCCGTTACTCCTGCTGAAGTGATTGTCCTCGACATCCACCAACGAAAAAATATCATCTGGCAACAGATGGGTTTCCCCCGTGTCGAGTCGGATGTTGAAACCATCTTTCAGATTATGAAATGGTTTATAGATGAAATTGAGCGCCGAAAACAGGAAGATGGACACCCGATGATTGTGTGCCTTGACGAAATCAATGACACCCTTTCAGAGCTTGAACACTTAGACCTTGTTAAGCCATTACCCGGTAAGGAAAAACGTAGGAATACTTTTATCTACGCCATCCGTAAACTGTCCAACGCCAGAAAGTTCGATATTTGTCTTACGGGATTTATGCAAAGCCACAATACAGAAGCGATTGGGATTGATGCCAAATTCAGGAATAACTTTTTATTGATACTCTGTGGTGCTTCTGCTAGGGGAGAAATTCAGAATGTTTGGAAGCACGACACTCCAGGGTTTCAGTACATCAAAAATGCAGCTTATCCGGTTGTAATTAGCGGTTCAAACCCTCTCCAGATAGCTGAACATCCTACCCATAAACATCATACCCAGTACAAGAAAAAAGGTAATGCTCCGGCTAATTTAATTCAGCCTAGATTCCTTGATAAATCATCAATTCCGGTGTATGGAGTTGGGGAACAATCAGAAGACTTTGAGGAAGACAATTACCCCCGTCAACCTTCAAAACCTGAACCACATTTACCCCGATTTAATTTTGATAAACCCCCCTTAGATTCTGAGTATCCCAATCTATCTATAGAACAAGCCAAAATAGTTAGATGGGTAGGCAAACAAGGGGGGAAGGTTAGGTTAAACGAGATGTTAAAAGGTTTAACAATTTCAAGTGAGGGTGAGAGATGGACTAAGCAAAACTATCTCAATGCTTGCCGTTTCATTGCTGATCAAGGTTATTTGTTGATGACAACTGAGGGGGAAACAATTTGGTTAGAAACTCCTACCCCGTCGTAAACCGTCGTAACGTCGTAACCCCGTCGTAAACCGTCGTAAAGGGGAGTTAGAGGGGGAAGCTATAACGCTACGACACCTACGACGCTACGACACTAGGACACTTTATTAACACTAACCCGGTGAAGATATGCAAACAATTAATATTACTCCGACAGCTTCAATACTGGATGACAACAAACCGCCTAGATTGATATTGTTAAAAGGCATTGCGATCGCTACCATCACCGTTAGCTTGATTGGGGGAATTATTCATGTAGTTAGTGACCGTCAAACTATCACAAAAACTGACCCAAAGGAAAAAATAAAACCCGGAGATGGACGCAGGGAATTAACAACACCTACCCCACCATCGGAACCGCCCAAAGTTATTGTTAAACAGCCAGAGAAGCCTATTGAGATTGAGGAAGGATCAGATGCTTGGTTTTGCTTGCAGAATAACGGCGGCTTGGTGTGTCTTGAGAGGGATAGATTTGCACCCAATTACAAAGTGATAGCACCACCGCGACCTCAGAAAACTTATGAGGATTATCTAATTGAGTATGGGGTGAGGGGTGAAGGATCTTGTGGGAGGTATTTTAATGGCCGTCCAAACTGTTAGGACTTAGACAATCCTGACGGGCTAATGCTTTGGGCTTTAAATCCAAGCGTTTCTCAAGTCGTATGTTAAATATTACTGAGATTGATTGATTTTTTAACCATTTAGGCTTAAATTGAAATCACCCACAGGAATCTTTGCGAGGCTTCTTCGGGTGATAGTTAGTTATTCAACCAGGGTTTTGTAGAACCCTTTCATAAACTTATGGTTATATTAGCACAATCAGGGCATAATGCAAGCGTTTACTCAACTTTTTCTCCTTATTTTCTCAAGGAACCGCATTTTATTGAGTGGCAAGGCTCTGGAGTCCATCAAGATATCATTGAACTAAATGTTGTTTCTTTACAAGGATATCAACCCGCCGAGTATTTACTTTATTCGCCACAACTCAAGCGACTCAACGCCGGAAGACTTAGTTCTAACCACCTCCACACCTATCAACACTTGGAATTTGGGGGCTGGTATTGTCAGGGTCTAGGAAACTGGGGCTGTTTTAAACCTGAC
>DATNRE010000231.1:0-5059 GCA_036703685.1 Candidatus Obscuribacterales bacterium | reverse complement strand
TGAACCTCTATAAAGATTATTTTAGTTTTGTTCTCGGATTTGCCCCTACAATATATCCATTATTGCCTATTGTAACTGCAATATATTTGATTTCACCTTTATGAATAAATTGATAAACTGGACGGGGGTTAACTGTGTCTCTACCTTGGAAACTAACAATGCTTCCTTTGGTAATTGCTCCCATAACAACATCAACAATTTCATCTTCATTAATTCCTATTCTAGCAAATTGATCGGCTTTCGCTAAAATATGCTGTAAACCTCGGTTTTCATCTCCGGTTTCTAAGAATACAATTTTATCATCCGCACATTTAGCGATTCTTACAATCTTTTCAGGATTATGTTTGATTCCTCTGGCTTGAAGTTCTGCAATTAAGGCAGACCTTTTAGTTTCATAGTCTGGATTTTGATTCAAGGGCTTACCTAATATAATCTTAAAATTATAAAACAATAGTATAACTGATTAAAAAGCGCACCCAAACTTTTATTAACTAAAGAAAATGGTGCGAGAAGCAAATTATTAATGACTGGATTTATCAATCAATTAATTGCGCCCTACGCACCCTAACATTTTTGAGTTTAGGTTTGGGGTTGACTTAAACGCTGATAAACCGTTGCTAAACCGTTTGCATCTCCCACATTTCCCGGAAATAAAACCACTGGTAAATTAGGATAAAGGGGATGATTAGAAGAAGTTTTAACCATGGAACAACCCGCCAAAACTTGACCTAATAATCGGGCTGTTTTTAAAGCTAATCCTTTACTTAATACATCATTAGAAGTAATCCCGCCTTTACTAATTAAAAATCCAATATCGGGCGGTAAACCTCTGACAATATCCATCAGTAAGTCTGAAACTTGAGTTCCAAAAGCTAACCGAATTTCCACGGTATCAAATTGTAATTCTTGACGACTCGTATAAATCACCGGAGTTTGACCTTGACCATGAATCACAGAAACTTGGTCTAAAATTTGTTGTAAGAGTTCCTGTCTTTGAGTCTGACTTTCTTCTAATAAATGGGAAACATCTACCTCAATTCCGACTATTCCAGGTTCTTGTAATAATCTTTCTAATTGTTGGGTAGATTTCTTAACATGGGAACCCATAATCACCACACCCGGTTTACCATTTCGGGTATATTTTGCCATTTCTTCGGCGGGAATCGGTTGATTTCCTAAAGCCGCTAAAGAGGTTAAAATACTCGCCGCACTTCGGAATAAAAAGCGTTTTCCTTGACTGGCGGCGGTAATAATATCAGCAGCTAATTGATCAAAATCCGCTTGAGTTTCACCATCAACAACCACGCATTGATTCCCGGTTAATCCCATTAATCGAGTTAACGTCCCTATCCGAATATCCGCTAATAAAAATTGTTCTACTTTTTCCGAAGGAATCAAACCTTTCGTTTTTTCGGTGACATAATCGGGTAAATAACTATGTTGATAAGCAAAGACAGAATCCTTGGCAAATTCGGTTAAATGAACCGGAGTTTCTACACCATCAATGATTAAATAATGAATACTATTGCGGGTAATTCTTCCCCCTTCAAAAAAAGCAGGAACCAGAAAATGAGCATCAAAGGGGCCAAGTTCCTCCGCAATCACATCGGTTTCTACGGGATAGTGACCTCGCAGGGTAGAATCGGAACGACTCACCACCAGAAAGTCGGTAATGGACTCCGCGGCCAGGGCTAGTTTCAGATTTTGGGTGACTTCACGGGTAACGGAGGCGGCTTGGTCTGGGGTTAGGGCCCTGGTATTAGTCAGAATAAAGAAAATCGGAGATTGGTCAGCCAGTCCAAGTCGCAGGGTTTCCACATCCCATTGGGTCAGGAGTAAGCAACTATGGACGGTTTGGGAACCCGTGGGGTCATCATCGAGAACAATAATTTTAGGTCGCATTGGTATTTTAATCAAAATGTGTTGAGGCTTGGGGAGGGTTTGCAGGATATTAACAAAAGCCTAGCATTTAATGGGATTTTTTTTGCTCCTGAAGTTGCTTTAATTGTTGATGAACTTCCGAGGCTATTTCAAAGGCTTGATAGAGGAGGATTCCCTGTTCTGTTGTGGGTTTTTCGCTTTGTAAGAAGGTAAGCAGGGTAAAATTTGGATCAAAAAAATCTGGATTTTGAGCAATAAATTTTTTATGCTTTTTCAAGATACGTTCTATTTTTAATCCCCTAATTAATTCGGCTCTAATTAATTTCAAGGATTGAATAATTCTGTCTCGATTTTCTAATTTTGCTGGGGGATATTCCGTAACTTCGAGTTGATTATAAATATTTAAGGCTTTGACAATGGCATTATAACGATCAACTTGATTCAACAGTTTGACACACTGGGGACGGGTTAAAGTTAGCCAAATTTTAATAATATCTTCAATAATTAATAGAAGGATAATAATTAAGTAAACAATAATAAATATTAAGGAAAATTCTGGGAAAATCAAACTCCAAATCCAATAACTAATTAATAATAACCCGGCAATACTTAAGGTTTTTAACCCTTCCCCTATCAATTTTTTAGCGATCGCGGGTCGGTACAGGAAATTTTTATGAATACCACTCCAATGTTTAATTTCCCCTGAAGTAATTTCTAATCCCTCTAAATCAGTCATCAGTTATCAGTCATCAGTTATCAGTTAAAAAGTATACAGTTAAAAAGTATAAAGGTATGGATCAATAGTTAACTCTTAACCCTTAAGCCCTAACTCTTACACCGACAACTGATGACTGATTAATCATTCTACTGTCTGGCGGAATTTTTTGCCGCCATTGGCATCAGTTTTTGTACGGCATTATTGGTATTAATGGCTTTCTGATAGGCCCATTCTGGACAGGCGGGTAAGGATTTTTTGCCTTCACTATAGGAAAAATTAAGCTGGGTTAAATCATTAAATTCCTCTTGAATTGATCGAGGTTCTAACCGACATTTGAGAATAAAAGAGTCATATTGATCTGCCATTTGTTCATAGACTCGAGAAGCATTCAAATGATTATTAGCCCTACCATTAGGATCTAAAAAAGTCAATAGAGGGGCGAGAATTGCCACTAAAATTGCAATAACGACCGATACTAATTTATACTCTCCCCCTAAACTATTGATTGCTTGCACACTAGCAACAGCCGCTAAAATTGTACTAGGAATCCCGATATAAAGATGGGCAGTTGACCAACGAATTGAAACATCAATATGAGCTTGACTCAAAACCCGACAAACAGTTTTTCGCTCAACCGCACGATAAATGATATCTTCTTGGACAACATAGGGGAGAGGTTTATTTAAACTTTCTTCTGAAGCAGGAGAGGAAGTCATAGGTTGATTAATACTATCATCAGGGCTACTGGATGCAGTCATGGTTTTTTATAGCAGGGAACAGGGAACAGGGAATAGGGAATGGGTAATGGGTAATGGGTAATGGGTAAGAAAATATTTCACCCTCTAGGTTTGAGTATCCTGTGGGATGGGGGAAAGATGGGGTGAGAAAGAACAATTCTATCAAATTAAGTTCAATTCTTGATCCGGGATGGCAACCTGTACCCACACGATAAATGTAGTTCCCGGGAAACGGCCATCGGGTTTGTCCCGATCCGGGGATACCCACGCGGGATCGGCGGGGGAAAAGACTTGAATTTCTCCTTGCATTTGTTGAATTAAAGCCTTGGCGATCGCTAACCCCAACCCCGTCCCCGGAATTTCAGAATTCCCCTGAACACCGCGATAGTGACGCTCAAAAAGATGCTCTAAATCTTCAGGGGGAATGCCTGGGCCAGTATCACTAATTCCAATCCCCACTTGAGGGTTTAGGTTTTTGGACTCCAGGGAAAGGGGAGTTAGTTGAACTCGAATATATAGTTTTCCCCCTGGGGGAGTATATTTGAGGGCGTTATCAAGGAGATTACTCAAAACTTCCCGCAGGGCTTTAGCATTGCCTTGGATCGGGGGCAAATTTTCAGGCAGATCAACTTCACAGCCGAGTTTTCGTTCCTGGGCGATCGCAGTCGCCGATATAATCAAAGGTAATAATACCTCCGATAAAAATAGAGGTTCAAGTTGATCACAAGCGGGCAGTAGGGGCAAGGTAGGAGCCGAAAATAAGCAGGTTTGAGCCCTAGGGGTAGCCACTTCCAGCATCAAAGGCAAACTTAAGGAAGTTTCGGTATATTCTAAGGTTTGATCCGCCTGTTCTAAGAGTTCTTGAATCCGATCGCTCTCGCGTAAAATTCCCTTAGCAATAGGATAATTTTTATCTTCAGGTAGCAGTCGCTTCAATAATAATTTACCAAAGGTACGAACGGCCGTTAGCGGGCTTTTAAGTTGATGAAAAATATTATGTAGTGCATCAGCCTGTTGCCCTTGCAGATGTTGTTGTCGGTCTAACTGTTGCTCAAACCATTGGGCGCGTTGATCTAAAATACAGCCTAGGGTGAGGGTATGGGCGATCGCCTGAAGTTGAAGATATTCCTCCGCATTCCAAGGTCGATCATTACGTCCAGTGACTAAAAATCCCAAGACCACATCCTCTTGAATTAAAGCCAAAACCTTTTGACTCCGTTGTTGTCGGGGGTCTGCGGTTGACCCAGGAATTTCTGAACAATCATCAATTTCCACCGCCGGTCTTAAGATCTTTCTTTCTCCGGCCCGTTCTATCGTTAATCCAGGAGGTAAACTAGGGATAAACGTTTCAGGTAAACCCATCAAACCCAGAATATCCAAATTATCCAGGGATGTTTCAGGATAGCTGGCAATAGGAATCAGTTTTTTATGTTCCTCATCTACCCACGCCTCTGCCAGATAGACCACACTCAACGACGCCCCCAAACTCGCCGTCAAGGACAGTTGGGTACGACACAGTTGGATAAATTCAGCACTGGCTGCGAGCATACAATTCAACAGGCAAATAGGTAATGGGTAATAGGTAATGGGTAATGGGTAATGGGTAATGGGTGGTAATGGGTAATGGGTAATGGGTAATGGGTAATGGGTAATGGGTAATGGGTAATACGTTATTATAGTTTACTCCCTCTGCCTCCCCTACTCCCCCTGCTCCCCTGCCTCC
>DATNRE010000230.1:0-2612 GCA_036703685.1 Candidatus Obscuribacterales bacterium | reverse complement strand
CTCAGGTTTAATAATCGGTGGCTGTTGTTGAAATTGTTCAACAATACGAGGTGCTAATAAATAACCTGATAAATCCAATTCATCCGCCGGAATAGGGCAATTAAAACTAATTAATTCTGGCTTATCAATTGCGACACTATCCCCCACAATCTTCAATTTAGGAACATACCCCATACTACCATCCGCGATCGCTCCTAAAATAGCTTTCTTAATCGGTTCATCACTTAATAACTTAGGATAACCGGGAAATCGGAAAAAATAACTCATTAACTCCTCTCCCTGAATTACCCCAATTTCAGATTCATTAATCTTAGAATAACTAATAATTTTAGAAACCGTAATTGAATTAAAAACATAACTTTTTAACGCATCTAACACCCTATCTTGTAGATTCTGACTCGTATTAATTTGAGATTGTAAATCAACCATCTCTAAGCGAATTTGGGCCTGTTCCTGGGGACGCAAAGGTAATAAAATTTGTTCATAGAGACGACGTAAACCCGCATCTAAACTGGATGTAGCATCCTTTCCTTTTGCTTTTAATTCATCCAAATCCTCAATAGAAAACTTATATTTCTCCTTATCTTTAACTAAAGAATTCACCGCCAATAACGTTCGAGCCGCTTTTCTAGCTTTATCAAATTGAATAGCATTAGGAATAATAAAAGCAATGGCATTTTTATAATCCCGTTTATCATTCCCCCGACTTTCTAACCATCTCATACCATCTTCTTGTAAAGCTTCTGTGCTTTTTTCCGCCCAACTCGCATCTAAATAAACCGTACAAAACTGATTAATATGGTCAGGAATTGCACTCGAATCCTTCGGCCATAAAACCACCTTACCCTGGGCATTTTTAAAACTATTTTTCAAATCCCCTTGAATACGTTCTAAAACATCATCACCTGCAATTTTATTTTCCTCATCCGTGACTAATTTATTGAGATTTGCTTTGGTTTCAAACCGATAACGCTGGCCGACATAATGCAGATAAAGTAATTCCTCTCGTAAATCATTTAACACCGTTACAATCGTATTTCTATCTAAACCTGGAGCCAAACAAGCTCCCACAATCTCCTGTTCAAAAACCCCCCTTTCTTCCCCACCTCTAGCTCCAAAAGAATACATTAAAATCGCCGAAGCCAAACGACTCCCGACCTTCAAACTCGACATAGTTGGCACATCTTGAGCAATTCGTTGGTCTACAAAATTTACCTTGGCTTTTCTACCAATTAAATCAGCGGCTATCACTGCACTATAATTATCCCGTTCACCCACTTGACTAAAAAAAGCACTCCTGACCGCTTCATGATCAAATAGAATATTACCCGGTGAAATTAACCAAGAAAGATCATTTTTTTCTCGCAACGCATAAACCATTGAAGCCAGAAATTGTAACGCTCCTCTTGTGCGTTGATAACTGGGTAAACTGCCCCAACGGTGATACATTAAATCCAACAAATCCGGGTGAAACGGATAACTTAACTTAATTCGTTCTTCTAATAATTTAGCCTGCTGTTCAACTTCCTGCTTTTCTCGGTTTGTGGTGATATAACTTTCCCGAAACTTGCGAAATAATGCCGCTTGTTGACGGGCGACTTCGGCGATAATTTCCCTATCCCCAATATCAGTAAATAACCGTTTTCGCACCACCTCCATAACTTCATCCCCAGAAACGGGTTCTTTTTTCGCATCAATACGGCTAACGAGTTTATCTAAAACACTCAATAACCCTTCATTTCCCACGGCTTCTTGTACACTAGCTTGTAGAGAATAGACTAAAACCGTTTTAGGCAACTCCCGCACCACTTCGGTGAGTTTCTGCACAAAGGTTAACACTTGTCAGCCAAAGGTGGAGTCCCCAAGGGTTATCCCCATGGCATTTTCCACATAAACCAAAAATTCATCCATCAGAATGAGGGTGGGTTTATCTCCGATTATTTTTCTTAAATCGTTATTTCCTGGGGCGGTGCGGTTTTGGTCGTCCGCTTCTACTAACTTATAGGCTTGGGCTCCCCCAATTTGCCAAGCTAAATACCCCCAAGGGGTGAGAATGTGGGGGCCATTTTCGATTTGCTCTCCGGTTGAAACACTAATATCTAACCCGGTAAACGCAGCCACCGTCACTTCTCCAGGGTCGGGCAAGGTGTCTAACTGAGAAATTCCTCGCAGTTGGTCACGGTTTTTAGTGAGGTGATAGAGACTTAATAATGTGTGGGTTTTGCCCCCACCAAAGGGGGTTCGCAGTTGAATCACCCGGTTTCCCGCATCTCCCTGTAATCCTTTAAGCACATCGGCTAAAATACCTCGCAGTTCTCCGGTTAGATAGGTGGAATTAAAGAATTCACGGGCATCTCGATACAACCGAGGACATTTAGGCTCTTGGCGAATAACACTGCCTAAGTTAGCGGCGTAGGTGGCATTATCTAGGTTGCCATCGAGGATATCGGGGTGGGGAGTAACAACTTGTATCCAGGGTTTTAATTGATAAGCTGTCATGGTTTTTTTAGGGAAATAAACAACAATTTTAAAACAACTAATTACTGACTTTAGGAAAAACTGTGTGACCTCTCCCCCAACCCCTCTCCTGCGAGGAGAGGGGGGAAGAATTC
>DATNRE010000229.1:0-7902 GCA_036703685.1 Candidatus Obscuribacterales bacterium | reverse complement strand
GAACCCCTAAAAGTTCCCCCGTATCTTTGCGATAAATCACTTTAGCCATTCCTTCGGTTTCTCCCTCCGCAATCGCTTTAGAATTCCCCTTAAAATAGGTTTTCACCGTTGCAATTTCAAACCCTTCTGTTTGTCCTAATTCCTTCGCCGCCGGTTCAGTTAAACCCACATAACTAATTTCAGGATGGGTAAAAGCCGCCGCCGGAATACTCCGATAATCCACCGCCCGAGGACGTCCGCAAATAGTCTCCACAACGGCGACACCCTGGGCGGATGCGGTATGGGCTAACATCATTTTACCCGTCACATCTCCAATCGCCCATAAATGGGGAACAGGCTCACCTTCTGATAAGACCTCTAAATGATCATTTGTAGGAATAAAACCGCCCCGAATAGGTTCCACATTCACCGATTCTAAACCTAAATTTTTACTCACAGGAATGCGTCCGGTTGCTACCAAACAAGCATCCACTTCTAGGACTTCTTCTACTTCTTTAGTTTTGGTATCGGCTAACTCAATAATAACTGGAGAACCCGGCGTTACTTTTAAAGCTAATTTTCCGACTTTGGTTTCAATATCCCGGGGATTAATTAAAACCCGTTGAGCTAATTTAGCAATATCAGGATCAAAAGTTGGCATTAATTGATCCAAGGCTTCAATCATGGTAACTTCACAACCTAAAGCCGTATAAATATCAGAAAATTCTAATCCGATATAGCCACTTCCAATAATAGCAATCCATTGGGGTAAAGATTCCAATTTAACCGCATCATCACTGGTAAAAACGGTTTGGTGATCAATCGTAATTCCAGGGGGAACAAAGGGCACAGAACCGGGGGCTAAAATAATATCTTTAGCGGTAATAGTTTTTTCTCCATTAGTGGTTTCAATGGTAACTTTATTCGCTCCTGAAACCTTACCCCAACCTTGAATCACATCAACCCCTAAGCGCTTCAAACTATTGGTTAAATCACCCCGAAGTTTAGTAACAATTGTATCGGCATGGTTGGCAATTTGTTCACGATCAAAACTGACTTGTCCTAACTGAATTCCCAAATTTTTTAAGTGATGGGTATTATGTAATTCCCGCACTCGTCCAGACGCCGCCAATAAGGCTTTAGAGGGAATACAGCCTCGGTTGACACAGGTTCCTCCCATGTCCGCCGCTTCAATAATTGCGGTTTTCAAGCCACAACCGACGGCGTGGATAGCAGCACCATGTCCGCCCACTCCCGCACCAATAATCACTAAATCGTAATCCATATTCTGTTACTACTCTATTGGGATTAAAAAATATTACCGTTTTCCCTGTACCTTGCCAACTCAATCGCCTTTACCAAAGCCAAATTAGTTTGGTCTGCCTCCTCCTTTTTGCGGTAAGCTAGACTCGATTACTTCGTTTGTAATAATTATCTTAACATGAAAACCAAATTAGCTACTATTACCATAAGTCTGATTTTATCAGTGATTTTACCCCTACCCAGTTTTGCTGGAACAGTTTTAGAAGAAATCAAAAGAACCGGAGTTTTAAAAGTAGGAGTCCGAGAAGATGCACCCCCATTAGGGTTTGTTTCAGCCGATGGAAAGTGGGAGGGATATTGTATTGAATTAATGGATTTATTGGGAGAAAGATTACAAAATCAGTTAAAACTCAGTCAACCCATAGATGTACAATTAGTTCCCTCAAATTTGCAAAATCGGGAACAATTAGTCAGGGAAGGAAAAGTTCATTTAGAGTGTGGCCCTAATACCATTGTAAGGAATCCAGAATCTGGTATTGCCTATTCCGATAGGTTTTTAGCAACGGGAGTTCATTTATTAGTCCGACCGGATAATCAATCTTATATTCAACCCTCGGGAGCCTTAGAAGCTATTTCTATAGGGGTTTTACCCGCATCCCTAACCCAACAGTTTATTAGCAGTCGTTATTCCTTAGCAAAAGTTATGGAATACTCAGGAGTTGACGGTCGAAAAAATGCTGTGGAAGATGTGGTTCAAGGTCGTTTAAATGCCTTCGCTAGTGATGGATTATTATTAATTGGAGAAGTGCTCAGAAATCCAGAAATTAAACCTCAAGATTATGCCTTAATTCCCCAAGAACCCTTAACCTGTGAATTTTATGGCATGATTCTTCCCGCCGGAGATATGTCTTGGATTAATACGGTCAATTCTTTGATCTTAGTTGAAGAAACCGTTAATATTCTAACCGGACTCTATGGAAAAGACTCCGATTATGTAAAAACCCTCCAAGCCGCTCATAATAAATGTTTACAATAAACACGCAAAATTTCTAACTCAGCCCCCCAGAGTTTAATCTTTAAACCGGTATCCTTGAAAATATCCAGGGATACCTTGATTTTTTTCCTAACTATTGTTTTTTAATCCAAAAAATGCCACACTATTAATACTTCTAAGACTACACCCAGTCTGAGCCAACCGTATGAGCGACATTACTCCCCCCAAAACAGTTCCCGGTAATCCTTCCTCCCCATCCATTCTATTCCTCAATCGCTGTGTTGAGCAGGTGTTTACCGAAATTTTAGATCCTAATACGGAGTTATTCCCAACCAATGGCACAATTTTGGCAGACTCCTATGCTGAATTTAAAGTCATTCTTCAGCAAGTTAGACAAAATAACTATCAGCAATTATTACCGACCTTAATTGCCGGATTGCAATTTATTTTAGGTCGAGAAGCCTACGAAAATCATGACTTAGAAGCAACTCTCTACCATTATCGTCGGAGTTTGGAATATTGGCCGTCAGCCTTAGCCAAAGGCAATTTAGAAATGCTTTCTATGGCAAACCGAGAAACCATTCTACCCAATCAGTTTATTGAACAAATGGGTGGGGTTTTATTCCATCTGGGACTATGTTTTGCCACCCTGGGTCAGTCCGATAATCCCTCAAAAAACACTCAAAATTTGCAAGAGGCTAGAAACTATTTTGAGAAAAGCTTAGAAATTTTTGAAAAAGTTAATCGCCCCGATTTAATGTCTAAATTTATTGGGGAACTAACCGCAGTTTTAAAAAAATTAGAGGAATGGGAAGCACTACAAAAAACAGCCCAGAAAGCCATTCAACTACATATTTCCTATGGTTCAGAAACCCAATTAGCAAAGGATTATGGCTTTTTAGCTGAAGCTGCGTTACATGAATCTAAATGGGCGCACGCCAATCAATTAGCGGAATTAGCCTTAGCTATTCAAGGTCAATCTGCCTATAGTGACCCGATGAGTACCACCGCCAGTTCCAATAATTCCTATCTTTATTTACTCACGGAATCTAAGCAAGAATTGCAACAATGGGAAACCACAGTTGAACAACTAGAAGAAGCCTTAAAAAGAACCAGTCTTGAAAATGATCCCAAGGGTTATCTCAGAATTCTAACCGCACTACATAAACTTTATTTTGATCAAGATTTATATATTCAAGCCTCCCGTTTAAAAGAAGAAAAAATCAAAATAGAATATCAGTATGGGTTACGGGCTTTTATTGGAGTTCATACCTTACAAGCCCAATCTAAACCCAATGAAGCACAACAATCTATTGCTTTAGAAATTGAAAATTCTGACCGTTTAAGAGATGTTCAATCCCTATTTGAACGGATTCAAGACCCGGAACATAAACTGATTATTCTGCACGGGGAGTCCGGGGTCGGTAAAAGTTCATTACTGAATGCGGGAATTGTACCCAAACTATTAGAAGAACATTCCCGTAATCCTACGGTTGCTACACCGATTTTACTCAGGATTTATACCGACTGGTTACGGGAACCTAACCCCAAAACCTGGAACTTAAATTCCGTTGTCAATTTACTTAAACGTAATGATCAAAATCAAATTCCAACGGTCTTAATCTTTGATCAATTTGAAGAATTTTTTGTCGTGTGTAAACAGTTAGAACAGCGATTACCCTTTTATGAATTTTTAAAACAAAGTTTGAGCTTGAATTCAATTAAAATTTTACTCTCCTTACGAGATGATGCTTTACATTATTTATTAGAATGCGATCGTCGCACCCAGTTAGAAGATGTGATTCAAGCTGAAATCCTTTCCAAAAAAGTGCTTTATGGCTTAGAAAACTTCACCTTAAATCAAGCAAAAACTTTAATTCAAAATCAAATTGCCCGGGCTCAATTTAATATCGAACCTGATCTCATGAATCAATTAATTCAGGATTTAACGGTTAATATTGATCGGATTCGACCCATTGAATTGCAACTGATTGGAACCCAACTTCAATCTAACGATATTCAAACCCTAGAACAATATAAACAGCTTGGAGAGTATCCCAGACAAAAAATGTTAGAGCAGTTTTTAGATGAAATTATTCGGGATTGTAGCGCCAAAAATGAACGGATAGTGATTAAAATTCTCAATGTTTTGACCAGTGATCAAGAACACCGACCCCTGAAAACCAGTAAAGAACTCGCCGAAGAATTAAATACAGAATTTAGTAAAATTGAACCCCTATTAGCAGTATTAGTAGAGGAAGGATTAATTCTACACCTGCCGGATATTCCCGATGACCGATATCAACTCACCCATGATTATTTGGTCGCTTTGATTCGTGAACAAAAAGGAGAACGATTAATTGCTAAGTTAGAATTAGAACGGGATCAAGCTCAACGTAAAATTATTGAGGAGAAACCCAATAGTTTTGTAAACCGGGCGATCGCTTCTGTATTTCGTTGGATTAATGCGGATTAGTATGGATAATAGACCCAAAACCGAACAGGAAAAAATGCTGGCCGGAGAATTATATTTCGGCAACGATCCCGAGTTAGTTTTAGGACGTAAACGCGCTTCTAAACTGACTCGTTTATATAACAGTACCACAGAAGATGAGTTAGAAACTCGTCAACTGATTCTCTTAGAATTATTCGATAAAATCGGAAATAATCTGTTTATTACTCCCCCATTTTATTGTGATTATGGCTCTTATATTAAACTGGGAAATAATGTTTATATGAACTTTAATTGTATTATCCTAGATTGCAATTATGTTGAAATTGGGGATAATGTTTTATTAGCGCCCAATGTTCAAATTTATGCCGCCTATCATCCCATTGATCCCGAATTACGCCTAACGGGAAAGGAATTAGCAGCACCGATTAAAATAGGGAATAATGTTTGGATTGGCGGCGGTGCGATTATCTGTCCAGGGGTAGAAATTGGCGACCATACCACCATCGGTGCAGGGAGTGTGGTAGTTGATAATATTCCCCCACGAGTTTTAGCAGCCGGGAATCCTTGTCGGGTGATTCGGAATTTATAACGGGGAATAGGGAATAGGGAATAGGGAATAGGTAATAGGTAATAGGTAATAGGTAATAGGTAATAGGTATAGCAACCGCCAGGGCTATTAGGACTACTTATCGGCTGTCATTACCGCGAAAGCGGTAATCCATGTCCTAAGCGTTATGGCGGTTGCTATAATAGGTAATAGGGAATAGGGGGGAAAGAGTTTATCCCTCGAGTCCCTGGATTAATGGGCTAATTTCTGGATAGGTTCCCATTGGCCAATATCCTGTAATAACGCTTCGTATCCCGCCACATTGGGGTGTAAACCATCGGAACATAACCGAGATTTCCACCAATGTTCCCCCCGATCTAACCAAATTTCTAATAAATCTAAATAGGGAATATCGCGCTCTAAACAGGCCAGACGAGTCGCATCTTTGTAGCGAAATTGATCGGCTAAGGTGTAATATAAACAGCCTTGAAAAGGCATTTTACTTTCATCAACCGGAATCATTCCCACAAACATAACTTGACACAGGGTTTGAGCTTGATCTAATAAATGATCTAAGGTAGTTTCAAAATGAGTAAATTCCGTGTAATTGCGACCTTGAAAGGATTGTACCCGGGCTGAATCATTTAATCCCACAGAAAAAATACTCACATCCGGTAAACGGTTGCGTAATTCTCCCCGATGGCGAAGTTCTTGTTCAAGGCGATCGCCCACTTGAACCACCCGATTTCCCCGTACCCCCAAATTGTAGAGAATCGGGCCAACGGAATCCGGTGACATCCATTGACGTCGCAGTCGTTCCACCCAACCGCCCCCTTCAGGATCACCAAATCCATAGACGAGACTATCTCCTAAAACCACGACTTTCAGGGGTTGACGTTGGGGAACAACGGACAAATTGGCTAAGGTGGGATTTATCGCTGCTGGCATTTTGCTTGAAAATCCTGAAGGATGAACAGTTTACCCGCTCAGAGTCGGAATTAATTTCCACAGGGCGTTCATAAAAGTTAACACCTCAAGGAACTTTTGACTAGATTCCCTGCCCCTATTCCGTAATTTTTGTACTGATTGACCATAAGTTACTTGCAACTGGTATGCTCAATGTGAGTTCTGTTTTCTGACGACCCAGCGGCATTATGACAGCACTAGGAGCGTCTTAGCTCTATGAATTGAACCGAAAAGATAACTAGCCATGGAATCTTGGCTAAAAGCTGTTTGGATGCCGGGGATGTTCCCTGCTATATATAAACTGAAACTGATTTGCAGGAGGCAACTTGCTAAATGCAAGGCTCTTTAAACGAAATTGATATTCGCAGTCTTTTACAACTGATTGAGCTTGGCCAGAGGACGGGGGAACTCATGGTAGAAGCTTACAGTTCATCCTGTGGTACGACGGAAATGGAACGCCATCCCAGTTATCTCACGGGACAATGTTGGTTAGTCTTTTCATGGAATGGTCGAATTATCTATGCCGGCCAAAGCGAAGGTAGCCTCCAAAGGTTACGGGATTATTTACGGCGCTATCAAGCTGAAACCGTGCTTTCGGAGTTAGAAATTCCTTCGCTCACATCGGTTAATGCTCCAGAATATGGATATTTATGGGTGTTGTTGGAAAATCAAGTGATTACTCCACACATCGCCCGCAATATTGTTCGTTGTATGGTTCAAGAAACCCTATTTGATCTGCTGAGTTTACATCAAGGTGCTTTTATTTTTGAAATGGGATCGGGATTAGCCCCCCAATTAGTGACCTTAGAAATTAGTCCCTTATTAGCCGATATTTTCAAACAAGTTCAAGAATGGAAAAAATTCCATCCCCATATTACTTCCCCGAACCAATGCCCCTTAATCACGGATCGATCAAAATTACAAAAAACCGTCCGACCCAAAGTTTTTGAAAGTCTCAATCAATGGGCGGATGGTCAAACCTCAATTCGCCAAATCTCCCGTTACTTGCACCGAGATATTGTCACGGTGGCGAAAGCTATTTATCCCTTTGTCCAACAGGGACTGGTACAACTTTTAGCCCTCCATCCTGAAAATATTTTTAACCTGCCAGAACCCTTGAATGATCGGACTAGAACGCCGAGAATTGTCTGTATTGATGATGATTTAGTGATTAGAGAAACCGTTGAAATTATTTTAAGAGGACAGGGATATGAAGCTACAGCAATTGGAAATCCATTAAAAGCATTAAGTTTAGTTTTTCAGCTTAAACCCGATTTGATTTTATGTGACATTGCCATGCCCGAATTGAATGGGTATGAAATCTGTGCAATGTTAAGAAATTCTACGGCTTTCCGTCAAACTCCGATTGTTATGTTGACGGGAATTGATGGATTTATTGATCGACTCAAAGCGCGGATGGTGCGAGCCACCAACTACCTAACAAAACCCTTTGGAGATGCTGAATTATTAACATTAGTGGAAACCTATATTGGGCCAGGTAAAACAATAGATCCTGCGATTAATATAGATTTAGAAGATGAATTTATGACCGAGTTAGAAACCCTTTGACCGAGGATCGCCAAGTTGATCCTCTTGTTGATCCATTGAGTCAAGAAACGGGGCTATCAAGCTCCCGTACTATTCACGTATAATCGAAACAGAATCACGTCTTTTCGGATGCCTAGGTTTTATTACACT
>DATNRE010000228.1:0-3866 GCA_036703685.1 Candidatus Obscuribacterales bacterium | reverse complement strand
TTCTATTTCAGAAGTTCTACAACGACGAGAATGCTTACACTCTTTAATTGACCCGATGGGTTTAGGCAACTTTGGCGTCCTTCTACAATCTAAAGGCTTAAGTCCCTCTCACCCCCAAATTCCCCTGAAAGGGTTCAGTTTCCCCATTTAAGACCTCAAAAAAGCTCCCACGGTCGAAAACTTAATGCTGATCTGCTTTTTTTGCGGATATTGCAGAGGATTAAGTATAATTTACTGCCTACATACGGAGATGTTTGTACGGAGTATTGTGATCGCTCTCACAACTTTTATTTTCAAACCTTCATGTTTATTAGAAGTAGATAGAAAGCCTACACATCCTATAGAAAGGTTTTTTGAGCTAATTTCATCATCCCTTTATATTTCTACCGACCGACTGTAAACCTTCTGTAAAAATAACCAATATTTGCAAAAACCTATAGACAACCCCAAATAGATTGCGTAATACTGGTAACAAGGTAGAACAAGGAAATCGAGAACAGCACCGTTCAAGACCCTTGTTTCTACCCAAGCACCAGACCACAATATGAAAAGGATGAGGCTGAGATGAACACCACACTATCTAAAATTATCGGTTCCACTTTACTCGCCACCGGAGTCGCCGTTTCCCTAGTCGCAGCCCCAACACAAGCAGCGACCCTAGGAAAAGACCTCTGTAGCACCAGTAATATTTCATTAGGTGGAGTCAACTCTACCGCTTGTAAGGGTTCTTTTGAAGGAAACGATACAGGATCAGGGAATCCTTTACTAACTGAACTCAACGCTGGTTTATTCCAAACTGAACTTAATAGTCAAACAGTAAGTTGGTCAGACGGCGGTAAATCAGAAAAAGGTGAAACAGGACTGTTTGGTTTTAATGCAGACTATGATTCTGCTAAAGGGGATTGGGGTTTCACCACAACACCACCAACATTCAACACCTTTGTAGTCAGTTTGAAAAGCAGTCAGACCTACAGTGCTTATCTGTTCAAAGATTATGATTGGTCTAAAGGTTTAAATGGAGTATTCGACACCATTGGTGTTTCCGCTAAAAACGGTAAAGGTCAGGATTTGTCCCATGCTTCCTTGTTTGTTGCTAACGTCACCACCGTTACTCCTCCTCCCGTGGAAGTTCCCGAACCCGCCACACTCGTTGGTTTAGGTTTAGCCTTCGGTGGAATGCTGGCTTCCCGTCGTCGTCAATCTCACTAGGAAAACGATGATTAAATTAATCATCCCAAACTCCTCAAGAATTGCATTAATATCTGTCTCACACTGTTGAGACCCTCAGCCTTTATCTCATCTCAATAGTAGCGGTACTCATCATGCCGCTACTTTATTAGTGAACAATTGAATCCATGATCAAAATTAGATTTAAGGGTGCATTAATCTATATTATCAGGGTATAAAAAATAAAGTTATAACTCAGGTAGAATGTTAATCTCCCTGAGTTTTTTAAAAGTTAGCGATCGCTTTTTCTTCCTAATTCTTTCCGTTGCGGTGTTCCCAACTATCTAACAAATTGAGGCATAATTTCCGCCGCCGTAAATAAACCGTGAATCCCCTGACGATGCAGTTGAATTCCTGCTTTTAAATAACCGAAAGCTGGCCCACAAACATTAGCCGCCATGCTGGTTTCATCCCCTAAAGTAAAGGTATGGGTTGAAACTTTCCCTTCAAAGGTTCGGCCTGTAATTTGAACATTTGTACTTAAGGGTTTTTTCGGGTTGCGAGTATCCACAATTCCACCGACAGTAACGCGATCGCGAGAACAAATGCCCGCCAACTCTAACATAATATCATCGGCGTGTTCCATATTTTCTAAGGTCAGTAACCCGCCAGTTTCTGCTAATAAAGCTTCTATTTCTGCATCGGTCATCGCCCTAGCTTGTTCAATCGTATATCCGGGTAAATGACCAATATCTTCTCGAATGGTAGCGCGATAGGCTTCCCAATTAGCAATCCCGACTCCAAAGGTAATTTTAACGCTATGAATTTCCGTGTAACTTTGGGCCGCCAGAGCCGCCGCAGCCGTTAATAACCCTGGTGTCGCTCCGCATCCGGTCATGTAGGTAATTCCGGCGGCTTGTAACTCGTCTTTGAGTTCTAATAATAATTCGACGGCGCTTGTGCGTTTAATGGCATCGACTAATACTCCTCGCCATCCCGACTGAATAAAGCTTTTAGCCACACTAGCCATAAAATCATTAGGTAAATTCGGCAAAGCCAGAAAATACCCCTCAACCCCTGGGGCTGTTTTCACTAATTCTTCAATACTGTTATGACTCAAAACCCCATGGGGCTCTAAATATCCCACCGACCCTTGAGATTGATAGATCTCAATACAGCGATTCGGGTTCAGTCCCTGGGCATCATAAGCATAACCCTTTTGATCGGCTACGGCTACCCACTGCATTTGCTGTTTTGGGGCTAAAACCCTTGTTGCTGCCTGTCCTAGCCCGCCAAACCCCAAAATTCCCACCCGAATCGGAGACAAACCCGTATTAACCATTACTGGACTCATTAAATCTGATTGAATTTAGACAATTCTCCATTATATAGCAGGGGACAGGGAACAGAGAATAGGGTTTTAATTTTCAGTGTCCCCGGAAACGGATGGCTCAGAAGTGGTACTAGAATTGGTTTCGGGTAATACTTCATCCTTCGTGGGTTCGGTTTCAGGAGCCGCCGGAGGCACTGTTACGTTAACATTGGGAGCGGGTTGGGGAGCCGCCGGAGGTACTGTTACGTTAACATTGGGAGCGGGTTGGGGAGCCGCCGGAGGCACTGTTACGTTAACATCGGGAGCGGGTTGGGGAGCCGCCGGGGGAACTGTTACATTAACATTGGGAGCGGGTTCGGGCACTTGTACGGGAACGGGGACAACTTGAGTTCGATTTTTCTCAATAATCACCGTATCTCGCCCTGGGGCTTGGGTTTTGGCAGGATTAGATTCTGTTTGTCCTGGCCCTACGGTGGGAGCTTTGGAAGCATCGGGTTTAAATAAACTCGGCCAAACTAAAGAGCCAATTCCTAGTGATAATAATACGGCAACTCCTATACCAATTAATGTACCCCAAGCGGTCTCATTATTGACCTTAGCTCTTTCATTTTGACGAATAGATTCATCCCTTACGGGGTCAGGATTTTCCTGATTAGAATGGGGTTGATTTCGAGGTTGATTATTCATAGGTTTTTCCCAAGGTTCATCTCAATTAAAAACGAATTGATTTAGATGAGATTATCCTGTTTAATATACCTAAAATCCTAGCTTAAATTCATCTATCTGAAGGCATATTACCTGCAATTATGATTATTTTTACGCAATTAGTTTCAGAAGAAGACAATCAAAAGGTTATAGTTCATCTCGCTCTAACCGCAGAACAACGGACAAAAACCCGTCAATATATTGAAACTTTAGAGGGTGAAACCTATTATCTTCGTCTGCCTAGGGGAATAGTTTTAAAGGCGGGGGATTTATTAACCTCTGATGCTCAAGATATTTGGGCGAAAGTTATTGCTAAACCTGAACCTATTATTACGGTTAGGGCTAACCATTCCCTTGATTTATTAAAAGCGGCTTATCACTTGGGAAATCGTCATGTTCAGTTAGAAATTAACTCTGACTATTTACGATTTTCCCCCGATCCTGTATTATCTTCAATGTTAGTGCATCAAGGATTAACAATTCAAGAAGAAATTGCTCCTTTCTATCCTGAGCGCGGAGCTTATGGACATGATCATTAATAATTGGGTAATGGGTAATAGGTAATGGGTAATGGGTAATGGGTAATAGGTAATGGGTAATGGGTAATGGGTAATAATTTACTCCCCCTGCCTCCCCTGCTCCCCCTGCTCCCCCTGCCTCC
>DATNRE010000227.1:0-2507 GCA_036703685.1 Candidatus Obscuribacterales bacterium | reverse complement strand
GCGCAGGGGTAAATCCCGGGTAATTTCATAGGCTAATAACATACTAATGTCCCGCAACAATTGACGAAATTTAGCGGTACTGGTTTGCTCGCGTCGCATCAAGGTGAGTTTATGTTGCACCAAAGGATGCTCAATAATCGTAACGTTAGGATACATAGAAACTTAGAGGGTGGGTGAATGAAATCTCAAGGAAAATTAGCTTATCTTCTGTTAACATTTTTTCTGAGATTAGAAGCAATTAATAGAAAAATTGACTCTACTTTAATCAGATAAATTTTCCTGAAAGTCATCAATCATTTGGCCAATATGAGATAGGTGGCGACGGATGTTTAATTGTCTGATCACTTGACGACTAATCAGTTTTAAAGATTCCGTTTGAGATTGGGCTAAATTGCGAGGCATAACGTCCATAACGCATAAACTACCAATGGCAAAATCCTGATCATTAATTAAGGGAAAACCCCCATAAAAACGGATTTTAGGTTCGGATATAACCAGGGGATGATCAATAAATCGTTCATCTTTTAAGGTGTCAGGAACAATCATGAAATCCTGTTGTAAAATACAGTGAGAACAAAAGGCACTATCTCGACTGATTTCCGGTGGCATGGGGCCAATAATTGATTTAAACCATTGGCGATCGCGATCGAGTAAACTAATTAAAGCAATGGGTGTTTTGCAAATATAGGTCGCCAGCAGGGTCAGTTCATCAAAAGAAGGTTCTGCCTCGGTATCGAGAATCTGATAGTCATACAGGGCCTCTAATCGTTCTTTTTCGTTGTCTGGGATCGGAGCAGGTATCATAGAGGAGATTAAGTTAAAGTTTACAGTTACCATTGTATCTTAATTTGAGTTTTTAAGGGCAACTATCCAGTTTTATGATATTAAAAAAGGTTGGGTTTTTCAAGTCATCGGCGATGGTCTTGACGGGATTTTTGAGTAGTTTAATTTGGGTTAATTATTCCTTAACTCCGGTACAAGCTGAGGTGATTTTTGCATCGGGTGAAGGCAATGGTTCCTTTGGACTTCTGAGTGATTTTGATGGTCAATATTTTTCGGGACAACAACAAATTGGCTATGAATTTATCATTCAAGAAACCGTTGAAGTTGATCAAATGGGTTGGAATGGTCAATATTTCCCCGACGGTCAACCTTCCAAGCCTCAATTCTCTCTAAGAATTTTTAAAATGGTTGAGGGAAAACCAGAAATTAAACCTCATATTCAGGTGCAGTTAGGGGAAGTTCGCCAAACTAAAACTAATATTGAACGGTTCTCCCATCCGGTTTTTAATTATCTCGGTTCGGTGATCCCGTTTAAATTAGAAGCAGGACGGTATTTGCTATCAATTGTTAATAATACCCAGGGTCATAAAGATGACTGGTTATGGATGACCACTGACCCTAAAACTCAGTTACAGGATGGGGATCTAAAAATATTTTTTAGAGATCGGGATGATTTGGCTTGGAAAAGTGGCTTAACCGGAAAAATGTCTTTTACAATTTTTGGCAACCCCACATCTAATTCTAATTAAAATTAGGCGTTTAATAGTACAATTATAAAAGTGGTCGTTAGGGGTTAATCATGTTAGGTGAATTTTTTAGTAAGCCAACTTCTGATCAGAGCGATCGCGTTCCACCCAAACAACATTTAAGCAAAGGATTTCCGGTGCTAACCTATGGGGAAACGCCCCAGGTTAATACCGAGAATTGGGAGTTAAAAGTTTGGGGTTTAGTTCAGCCCAAAACTTTTAGTTGGTCTGAGATTATGGCCATGCCTAAAAGTAACTTTACTGCGGATTTTCACTGTGTTACCCATTGGTCAAAATTAGATGTGCAGTGGACAGGAATTAAGGTGACAGACTTCATGCAGTTTGTGGAAGTTGATCCCCAAGCCCTTCATATTATGCAACATTGCTATGGCGGTTATACCACTAATATTTTAATAGAGGATTTTTTACGGGAAGAAAACTTTTTTGCCTATCAACTCTTTGATGAACCTTTACCCGCCGATCATGGTGGCCCCCTGCGGTTAGTAGTTCCCCATTTATATGCTTGGAAAAGTGCAAAATGGATTAACGGGTTAGAGTTTTTGGATCATGAGCAATTGGGATTTTGGGAACTCAATGGTTATCATAAAAGGGGAGAACCTTGGGCGGAAGAACGCTATAGTGATTGAGTGTAAAAGTTGGGTTGTATCTTCCCTAACCCAACTGATAATCGTAACTTGATATTATACTTGAATAAAGTGCCAATCTGAATAATTTTGAACAATTATGACCCTGAGTAAAACCGAAGCCAGACAACTTTTAGAACGGATGATTTTTGATAATGAACTCCCCCGAGACTGGGTACAGGATGTGTGGGACATGAGCCCCATTTTAGGAGAAAATGCCGCTAAACTACTAGATGCTTTTGATCTGTTAATTGACTGTTGTTCTGAAGAAAAATTAGAGAATTTAGTTCACAGTTTATATGCGGAAAAATTAGAATAACTCAGGTTAGGATCA
>DATNRE010000226.1:0-2727 GCA_036703685.1 Candidatus Obscuribacterales bacterium | reverse complement strand
TGCAAGTATAATCTTTGTTCAACATAAAATCCATACAGGTGTTGTACATGAAGCTGAAGAAACTACCATTAAAGGAGATGAATATTTTGCTTAATTAAATTCATTATTTCAAGTAATTAATTAGGGGAGCTACCGCTTTTTAATTCTGATGTTTTATCGGAAATCAAATGTTAACAGCAGAACAACTGAAAACGGAATTAAGTCAATTCAGTGGAACTGAAAACTATTACAAGCATTTTCTCGGATTTCATTACACAGATGGAATTCAATTCTTAGCCGAAAGTGCAGAATGTTATTGGCTATTAGATGCTATCGGTTCCTATCAGCCTCAGCTTCGATTAAATTCAAGACTTCGTGATTTTCAACTTTGGCTTTTAGTTGTTGGGAATAATCACGAATTCATTAAGCCTAAAGCTAGAAATATGGCGGTTTTGACTTGTTGGGAAGATACACCAGTCTTAGGTGTTAAACCAGCAGTTAGTCAACAAATTCCATTTACTGATTTCTCATTACCAGAAATTAAACTTTACTTTGAAAACAAAGTTTTGCTACTGCCAAATGAACGTTAGATAGTCTTTATCCCTTAATCAGAACCAGTGATCAATTAGGGGATATTTCCAGAAATTAAGGAGAAACTAATGCAATATTACAAAATTGAATTCACTATCAATCCCGATGGTACAATTACCGAAAAAGTTCTCAATGGCTCCGGCAATAGCTGTATTGAACTGACTAAAGATTTAGACCTTGGAAATGTTAAATCTCAAGAACTTTTACCCGAATACCATCAACAAATTAATCAAGAACAAACTAATCAAGAGGATAATTTATGGCAAGGGTTTTAAATTTCAGACTTGATTAACTTTTAATTCACTGGGACAATAATCTAGGAAAACTATGAGCCATCTAACAACTATCAAAACCTCAATCAAAGACCGCTTTATCCTTAAACAAGTTCTCAACAAATTAATTGAATCTCAACTTGATATTCTAACCGGAGCAACTCTTGAACAGAATAGCGTTATTGAAGATTATTATGGCAATAGCATAATAGCAGACTTTGTTATTCGACGACCCCGCCATAATTATGATTTAGGATTTAAGCTCAATGCTCAAGGGGAATATGAGTTTATTTCAGATAACGATGCACGAGGAAAAATAAAGTTTATGGAGGCTTTGTTACCCATGTATGCACGGGAGAATACAATTTATCAACTACTAGCTCAAGGATTTGAGATTGAATCCCAAACCGAGAATGATGGGACTATTAAGATTGTTGCTGGTAAATGGGGCTAGAATTTAATGAATACTTCTAAATCTAGTAAAATCTCTAAACTATTCGAGACAATGCCAAAGGTTGTAAAACGCAGACCTTATGATAGGGAATCTTTTGGGGATGCCTACCTAGAATCTGATCGCGATTTCACGGAAAACAACATGGATGCTTGCATTTGGTTTTTAGAGAATGCAGCAACCCTTAAAAATTTGGCACAAAATTTAAGCAAGGAATTAGATTAGTAAATTAGCCTTCAGGATTCTGAGGGCTTTTTTTTATTATCCTTACCGATTAATTACGAGACTTAATATTGTCAAAAAAAAGATATTGTAGTACGATAGAAACACAGTTGTTACTTTGAATTAAAATGGTTTCACAAATCACCGCAAAATTAGCAGCAGCAACCCTAAGAGATGCAGTCAAAGACTTTAATTTCTGGGGCGAAAGTGAATCGGATAGTCCATTGGCAATCAAGCGGACAAAATCAGTTTTAGATGATAAGAAAGTTCTAAGTTTAGATGCAAGTGCCCGGAAAAAAGCCGCTGGGGTAACGGGCTATAAAGCGCCTGAGCGGACTGTTCGAGTGATGGATTTAGAGACAACTTTTACGCCATTGGTTCAACAAGCCCTAATTGATTTGCAGACAGGAGCGGAAGGAGTTATTGCCGGAAACGGAATCGAAACTTTAGAAGTAACGGCCGAAGCCTCGGAATATTACATCCAACTTTATAGTCTGTTCAAGTTATTAGAGAATCCGCGAGTGATTTATGTCGAAGATACCGGAACTGACCCTGACCCATATACTGGGTTATTCATTACGGGATTAAGTAGTGATAACGAAACTGTTTATGCACAAGCCTTGTTAACTCAAACTTAATTCTCCCTTTCTAAAGTTCTCCCTCTCTAAAGTTTTGGCATTAAAAAAAGACTATGGATCAGCCCAATCCTAGTCTTTTTTTTATGGAATTAATTTTGGGGACTTAATTTCGGGGATTCAGGAAAATAAGTATTTTAATTTGGGGACTTCAGAAGCAGATTTCCAACCGTCTTGTCCCTCAGTCCAAACTAGGGTATCGGGGGTGATTTGCCATTTTAATTCCGATTCAGAAATTGGGATAGCAACCCCATCCTTAACAATGTGCCAAATCCTATTTGATACTGCTGCTGGTACTGGAGGAGGTACAGATGCCGGAGCGGTAGGAATAGTCGGGGGAATAGTCGGGGGAATAGTCGGGGGAGTTGGGAGAGAAGTTTCGGGAATATCCTGAATGCCTTTCTCGAAACTATCGAAGAACCGTATCCGGGGTTTAGTTCGGGGTTTAGCAATAATTTGTTCTCCAGTGCGCGGATTCCGAGCAGGACGTTCCCCCAGTTCTTTAGGGTAAAAGACTCCAAAATCAACGATTTTGACTTCGTTGCCTGCCCGTAGTTCTAATTGGACAAATTTGATA
>DATNRE010000225.1:0-1549 GCA_036703685.1 Candidatus Obscuribacterales bacterium | reverse complement strand
GTAATTAATTCGGGATATTGTTGCTCTAAATCTTGCAGTTCTCGATAGAATTGATCATACACAGAATCGGCTATTGTTGGTGAATCTAAGACATAATATTCATAACTAGCTTTTTGCAATAACCGTCTTAATTCTTGAACTCGGGTTTGAATTTCCGGGGTAATTTCTATCATGGTCAGTTGCTGGATTCTTGATTAAAAAGGAAGGTCAATTGATTAACCTTCCTTGATATGAATAGGGATTTTTTTGATCCCTTATAGGTTTAGATTTGTTAATTCACTAAACACCAACTCTTTTTCATCTGTGGTGATACCATTCTTATTAGTTTGTGTAGGACTACTCCCATTAATTTCCGGCGGAAATTGATTAATTCCTTGTAATATTCGGGACTCATTTTCCACTTGAAACACATTGGCGTAGAGGTTAGCAACAATCTGTTTGCCTTCTTGGGTTAATTCCAAATATTTCAGCGCCGCTGGAATATAAGGAAACACACCATTCCAATAGAATTTAGCATAATTTCTGCGTAAATCCCCCGGAGTTTTATAGCCTAAAACCTTGTTAGTTCCTACTTCTTCAAACTCATAAAATAGGGAACTAATTTTTTTCAAATATCGAGGATCACTAAGTTGACCAATTAAATCCGCCGCCCTTGCTAGTCCTGAATAATTATGTCGATCCTGATGGGTTTCATCGGCGGGAACTGGGAAACGAGTTAACTCAATATTCCGTTTAATTTGTTCTGCATCAATTAAATTATGCCCCCCAAATCGTTCATCAATGACTAACTTTCCCCGATCAACATGATAAGGTGTTAAACTAGCCGATGTTGCCCCCACCGAAATCGGTACAATTCCATCTCCAATTCCCGTGGCAAATAAACCCACAGACTCTTGATCTTGCCGACAAACACCCTTCACATAGCCAATATCATGACACAGTAAAGAAATGATAAAATGTAACCAGTCTTGAGGAGTTACTCCCCCCTCGCGAATATGTTTTCCGCGTAAAATTTCCTGTCCCACTAACGTCACTAACATGGTATGCTCAACGTTGTGGTAAAGAGCATCACAATTGGCAATATTTTCTAATGCCATTGTTCCAGCCCAAGCGATAATTTCAGGATAGTCTGGCTTAAACCCTCCGTAAGTCCGACGATATCCCCCTTGTAATTGTTGAACAAAAACATCAATTAAGATGGCTGTGGCATTAATCATAACTTATGAGTTAAATAAAGTGCTACAAACTAGATAATCAGTTATCTAGTCCTGGGTTTCAAGGCTTAACCCAATTATATTCGATTAATCCGTTGTCCCGGTATGGGCAAAAGTTCAGATCAATCTAATTTGGAACCTATTATGACATCTGCATTTGATCCCGATTTAGTTTTTTTGTTACTCGATAACACCCTACCCGGTGACACTGTACCCGGTGACACTGTACCGGGGGACACTATAACCGATGGTAACACAACTGTTCCCGGGGACACCGGCACAACGGGTAACACAATTCCCCAAATTACCGATACCCTTGGTGCTAGTCTAGCCGG
>DATNRE010000224.1:0-3660 GCA_036703685.1 Candidatus Obscuribacterales bacterium | reverse complement strand
GTCCCTGTTGTAATAATACCCGAATCGCATCCACGGTCTGTACCCGATTAATGCCCAGCGCTTGCTCAATTTCAGCTAACCGAGCACCGTTTTGATGGGTTTGGATATATTGGTAAACCCGTTGCTCTGGGGTCGCCAGTGGGGGCGCTGAGGGGGTAATGGTAGGTTGGGGTTTAATAGAATGGGGAATGACTGGGGGTTTGGGAGCAGTTTTTGGCTTTAAGGGGGGTTTGGAAGACAGGGGGGCTTTATGAGCAGCAATCGGTTTTTTCGGAACACTAGACCGTGGCGGAGTGGCGGCTTTTCGAGGGTGTCGATGGGAACTTCCCCAAACGGTCTGTTGCAGTTTGAGATGATAGTCTTGCAGTTCGGTGCGAAATTCTCCTAAATCTTCAAATAGGGTTTGAACCGCGTCTTGTCGTTCCCTCCGACTCTGTTGCAGTTGTTGTTGTAATTGTGTGGCCATTTGTTGGTGCAGCAGATCCAACTCTCCCAAATAGTCTTCGACTTCCCGAGAGAGGGTTTGGCGAAACCTAGCTAAGTCCTCCAGCAAGGGTTCCCGAGCTTCTTGGCGTCGTTGCTGATAATCGGCTAACAAGTCCGTAACCCGATATTCCAGGTCTTCCCGAAACTCAGATAATTGCTGATGCAGTTGGGTGGCAACCTGGGAGCGTTCTTCGGTGGTTTGCTGCAAAAACTCGCCCACTTCCTGGGACAACTGCTCGATAAAGTTTTCCAGTTGTTCTCGCTGTTGGTGGGCAACCCACAGACGTTGCTGCTGATGGTTCGCCAATAAATCTTGGGTTTGTTGTTGTAAACTGGCGACAAACCCCTGTCGAGATTCTTGATCGTCTAAGGCTTGATTTTGGCGCTCTTGTTGCCACAGGGACAGGGTGGTTTGAACGTGCTGTTGACGTTCTTGAACGACCTGTTGGCGTCCGAGGCGCGACCGTTGCCACTCGTCTTTTAAGGCCATAATTTTTTTTAAACCCTCGTGTCGGTGGGTTGTGTATGGTTGTGCATTGGGTATGGGCGTTTAATTCCGTTGATTATACTTACACCCTGACTATCAATCGGTAAAAGATTACACCCGGCAGCAATGATCTACGTGAGTCATTCTGCTTTTTTTGCTCCATACCCGTTGCCTATGCTGTCAATCTTAGACCGAAGGGACAGCCGCCTGGGCGGTTAAACCCACGGCTTCTGCGTACTTGAGATAGGTTTCAACAGAAGCAATCACGATTCTGGCTTCTATGGATAAAAGTTCGATTCCGACGAGGGAAACCCGCACCCAAGCGTCAATCACAATGCCCTTATCTAAAATCCGATCAATTACTTCAGCCAGACTGGAGGATGAGTTCACTTTTTCAACGGCCATGAGTCTATTACTCCTTTTTGGTGGAAAGAACTGGGTATATGCTGATACAGTCCTTTAGGCTAATCATACCCCGAAAGTTGGTCATTTTGATTTCTGTTTGTTACTTATTTTTACAATTACTGAAGATCGATTCATCCCTGGGAATGAATCTGTGAAATAATTCATTCCGACTTCAAGAATTGTTGCAAAAAAAACCTAAAAATGCTATGATACATTGCGCCGTTTTAGTTATCAGTTAAAAGTTGAAAATTTAAGAGTTAAAAGTAGAGATTTATATTTGATCTTTACTGATAACTGTTTACTGATAACCGATCACTGATTATGCCCAAATCACCCGATTAAATGATGCCCCGGATATTAGTCATAGATGATGACCCCGTAATTTCGGAACTGGTAGCCATAAACCTAGAAATGGCTGGTTATGAAGTCAGTCAAGCAGAAGATGGGATTAAAGGACAGGCCCTGGCGATGCAATTGTTGCCGGATTTAATTATTTTAGATTTGATGCTACCTAAAGTGGATGGGTTTACCATTTGCCAACGTTTACGCCGGGATGAACGGACATCAGATATTCCTGTGTTAATGTTAACTGCTTTGGGACAAACCCAACATAAAGTTGAAGGGTTTAATTCCGGGGCGGATGATTATTTAACTAAACCTTTTGAATTAGAGGAAATGCTGGCGAGGGTGAGGGCACTGTTACGAAGAACGGATCGAATTCCCCAGGCGGCTAAACATAGCGAAATTCTCAGCTATGGGGCTTTAACGTTAGTTCCTGAACGGTTTGAAGCGATTTGGTTTGAGACTACTGTTAAGTTAACCCACTTAGAATTTGAACTCTTACATTGCTTGCTGCAACGTCATGGCCAAACCGTGGCACCCAGTGAAATTTTAAAAGAAGTTTGGGGTTATGATCCCAATGATGATATTGAGACGATCCGAGTTCATATTCGCCATTTACGCACAAAGATGGAACCCGATCCCCGTCATCCCCAATATATTAAAACAGTCTATGGTGCAGGATATTGTCTGGAACTTCCCACGGGTAAAGGAAAACTAGATGATCTTGCCATGCCTACAGAGTCTTCTATAGACGGAAATGGAGCTAAGGGGAAGAAGAAATAGGGGCACCGGAGGTAGGGGAGCAGGGGAGGTAGGGGAGCAGGGGGAGCAGGGGAGGCAGGGGGAGCAGGGGAGGTAGGGGAGAAATTATTAACTTTGGTTTTTTGTCCTCGGTTTTTTGTCCCCGGTCGTCTGTCTCCTGTCCCTCTCTTAAAGTTAGTCGCCTGTAACTTGTTCTTTGTAGGATTTGAATTCTTGAACTAATTCTTGACGGGTTGAGGCTTTGAGCAGGTAGCGGTAAACAAACCAAGCGGTATATCCCATACCAATTAACTCAAAGGTGGGAGCTAAAAGGGGAACATCATTCAGAGCATCGATTACCGCAAATAACACCTTGAGAGTCACAAGGGCGGATAAAATCAGAACGATGGTAATAATCGGTTTTTGGTAGGAGCCAAAAAAACTGGAGATGTAACCCGGAAGTTCGGATAAGACGACTACAACTTTTTCTTTAATTTCCTCAAACTGGGCATTGGTTGACGGGGAGGTAATAGCACCGCCTGTTTCTACAGTGACGTCTATTTTTGCCCCCGTAGGTGTGGATGTGTCTGTGATCTTCGTAGGTTCTTGCATTTTTCGTCTCCTTGTTTAAAAAAATATGCAGTACCAATCGATTTTAAGCTAGATAGAACAGGTTTTTGCCAGAATTAGACTATTTGACCCAAAAATGATCAGGACGCCAACCCCGGAATTGATGCTTATGGTAACTCTCAAGGGAAATAAATTCTCCTTCAGTCATCTTTTTTTAGATATAAATTAGCAAGTTTTAGGGATTGGAGGTTATTGCTTTACAATCACCTTCTCCCACCTGAGCAATATTCGATAAAATTTCAATTAATTTTTGATAATCAGCCTCGGATAATTTTTGTTTAAGGGTCGATAAATCTGCTACTAATTGTCCATTTTCAGCCATAGCTGCTAAGGGTTGAAAACCTAAAGCCTTGGTATTCAGTTCTTCCGTAGAATTTTTATTTTCATCTCCAAATAAATAATCAAAATGGAAGGTTGCTTCTAAATTTGTGGTGCCCCCAGGTTGTAAAATTCCCTTGGGTTCTTCTCCGACATAATCGCCGCAAATAAACTGCATTTCCCGATCAAATTTGAGAACAAAAGGTACTTCTTGATCTCCTTTAGTTGCTACTCCTTCTATCACCATCACT
>DATNRE010000223.1:0-4403 GCA_036703685.1 Candidatus Obscuribacterales bacterium | reverse complement strand
GAATTTCCCTTGGAAAGTATTCCCGATTTAATTATCCAGTTAGAAACTCAGATGAAAGGGGCGGCTAAAAAGTTGGAATTTGAAGAAGCGGCTAAGTTACGAGATCGAATTAAACAGTTACGGGATAAACTGATTGGACATTAGGATTTTTTCAAGATCCAAATGCAGCAATTAATATGATTAATTTGGGAAAATAAACTAGGGATGGTCAGTCCCAAATCAATACTAACGGACTAGAAACCCCTACTCCTTTTAATCAAAGTCTGCACGCAGCACCTGTCTAGTGCGTGTCTACGCCTTACGACAGGGATGACAGTTAGGACACTTCTAAATCCTATTCCCTGTTCCCTGACCCGAGGTGTATTGATGCCAAAGTCCGGCTAACTCTTGAGCTTGGGGTTGATATTCTGGTAGAATTTGATACATTCGGCGAGGACGTCCCCGACCTTCCACCTTTTGCCAATATCCCGTAATTGTTCCTTGTTTTTCCAAAAACTTCAGGGCGCTGTAAAGCACCGTATCCGATAATCGATAATTAGAATATTCCTGCTCCAGTTGTTCAATTAGTTCAGTTCCATAGGAGTCCTTTTCGAGCAATACAGATAGGATATAGCAAACCGCCAGTTCTTTATTGAGATAGATAGGGGGCGGTTCTTGGAAAAATTGATAGATTTGTTCAAAGGTCATAAAATTCTCCCCTTGGCTTTAATAATTAGCCGTCGCCCCGTTGGGCTATTCTCTGTAATTCTTCCCCTGGCTATCCTCTATTCATAGCAGCATAAATCGGTAATTGCCGCATCCCAATTAGCTATGTTCCCATCATCTCACCCTGATATTATCAGTTTAACCGTCAACCGTTAACCCTCCTTCGACATTTTTGAACTTTTCTATCATTTGACAACAATCTTCCACAGAAGCTCGATTTTTCATGGCTTCCACTAAGGAAAAATAAGCTAATTTGTGAGTTTCAATAACTGTTTTAGCTTGTAATATTGCCCAACGTTCTTTGATTTTAGCCTCACTCAAAGGACGTTGTAACTGAGTCCAAATCGCCGTAATTTTTTCTCGGTCTTCCCGGCCTCCTTCCGCCTTTTCAAATACTAAGGTTTCGGCGGCAATTCCCGCCATCCAAACGGCACAATAACGATCTAAAACCTGGGCTGAAATTTTACCTTGTTGTAATTGTTCCCATAACATTTGATCGGCAAACTGCACCCCCCCTTGAGCTTTTAATCCTTGTTTGAAGGCTTCCCAGCCATTTAAGGCATATCCCTGAATGGGAATTTCCATCAAATAAGCAACTAAAAAATGTCCAGCTTCATGGTGTAAAATTCGCTCCCGAGTGGAGGCAGAAGTCCCCGCTAACCTATCAACTAATAAACTCGCCCCCTGACCTTGAAACTGAAAAACATCTAAAGTGGCAACCCCCAATAAAAAAAAAGTAATCCCCGCCGGAATAAAGGGCGAAATATTCAAGATGGGGCTCAATAACACCGATAGAGTCATACAGAAAACACTAATGGCAATTAGATTTAAACTGGTGGTTCTCATCAATTTTCCTTTTGGTTTCTGGCTTTGTAAAAAGTTTCTAAACTATGGCGGTCTCCCACAAAACGCCAATGCCAAGGCTCATAACTCACTCCCTGGGGATTATCTTTAGGAAAGGATAACTCAAAACTATAAAAAGCGGCATGATCTTTTAACCATTCAAACGCCGGGGTTTCTTCAAAGCTCACACTCAAATCCGTAGCGGGTCTGCCCCCATCTCCAATATCAATGGCATACCCCGTATGATGTTCACTATAACCCGGAGGAGCGCTGACCTCCGCCCGTTTGGTCGCCACTTGTCCCCGTTGGGCTTTAATTTCAAAAAAGATGATTTCCTGGTCTTTAACGCTACGAAAGGTGGAAATCGGCACTAAACTGACCCCACTAGCTCGGGCATCCTGTTCCATTTCTTGATAGGCTTTGGCCGCGGCCTGGCGTAACCGATGTCCCCCATCCGCCGTAATACTTTTTAACTCGGCTTCCGGGGCTTCGGGATAGGGAAGATGACCCAATAAATGATCGGGAAGGGTCGGAGTCCCAGAACTTGTCGGCTGGGGCGTCACGGATGGGGACACGGAGGGTGAGGCTGTTGTTACGGGACTTGGGGTTTCCATAATAGGAAGATCAGACCGAGGAGCCAGAATTCCAAATTGATAATTCATCACTAAAGCAGTACAGAAGGCTACCACGGCTAACCCTAGCATTTTCCAGAATAGCCCTGGCTTTACAGATGAACCGGAGGCAACGACGGGAAGCACGGGAATATCTCGTATCGCCTCGGGAATATCTTCTATTGCTCCATCAGCTACAGTTTCGGCTGGTTTCGGTAGACTAGAATTCTTCAACGGCTTGACTCCTGACATCCATTAAAGTCTCAATTTTATTAGATAATCCCCTATTTAGTCATCTATAGCAATCCTATTTGAGTTGTGTTCAAAATTCCTGCTCAAAAGGGAACAGGGAACAGGGAACAGGGAACAGAGAACAGGGGTAATACTTCTGACTGTTTCATATCAGTATTCAAATGTTACAACCTCCGTCTCGCGCGTCGCGGATTGCTATATCACAAGCACTTGTCGGTCAACAGCCAAGGCTCAACACTTTAACTGAATCTTTATGTCTAATTCTGTAAGTCAACTTTTCACACTTTATCAATGGCTGATTGGCGGGGTTTTAATCGGATGGATTTTAGGTCGAAAATTACCCCCCATTGTTCCCTATTATTTAGGTAAAATTTTATATTGGGGTGTGGTTCCGATCGCGATTATTGCTTTTTTGAGAAAAGCAGATTTATCGGGTTCGATTTGGATTGCCCCTTTAGTGGCTTGGGCTGCAATTTTCTTGGGTGCGGGGTTAGCGGCAATCGGGTTATACTGGCAAAGCCGTATTCCTAAATGGGATATTTTACCCCAATCTCTCCCGGGTCAAGGGAGTTTTTTATTAGCGGCTATGGTAGGGAATACGGGATATATTGGTTTCCCGGTAAGTTTAGCATTAGTCGGCCCGGAATATTTTGGTTGGGCGGTATTTTATGATGGATTGGGAACGGTAATTGGCGCCTATGGTTTAGGGGTGGCTTTAGCGGCTCGGTTTGGCATGGGAAAACAAGACCCTTGGCAATTAGTGGGAGTGTCGTTAACTAATCCAGCTTTAATTAGTATGGTCATGGGTTTAATGGTGCGGAATATTCCTTTACCCCATCCGATGGAACAGGGGTTACGCGGCATTGCTTGGGGGAGTGTAGCCTTAACTTTAGTGTTAATGGGAATGCGTTTAAGTCAGCTTAATTCTTGGTCTCATTTCCGACCCGCTTCTGTGAGTTTAGTGATTAAAATGTTAATTGTGCCTTTGGTTTTAGGTTATGGATTAACACTATTAGGATTAAGGGGATCTCCGTTATTAGTTCTGGTCTTACAAATGGCAACTCCTCCGGCTTTTGCTACGTTGTTATTAGCCGAAGCCTTTAATTTAGATCGGGAATTAGCGGTGACAAATTTAGCTCTGGGTTCTGTACTATTATTATTAACCTTACCCCTATGGTTATTTTTGTTTGGGAGTTAGGAGTCAGTATGAAGTTTAAAATTAACTAAGACAGCTTCTTTCGGCTGTCCAATGACGATCAGAAGATTGATAAATTCTCATATTATTTAAACCGACGGACTCGATCAAGTTAATGATTTCGTCTAAGGTATAAGCGGCTTGTAATGAATCTCGAAATAGTTTTTTCTGATGGTCATTACTATCTCCGGCATATTGTTCAACTAAACTATTGAGTTCTGTTTCACTACTCGGTCGAGTTAAATCCCTGAGCAATATTCCCCCCTGGGGTTTCAAGACGCGCTGAATTTCTTGAAAAAATAATAGCGGGTCGGGGAGATGGTGAACAATACTATTAGAAATGACTAGATCAAAGGTAGCATCGCCATAGGGTAACTGTTTTGCATCCACTTGTTCTAATTTAATTTGCTCCTCTAACCGCGCTTGCTGAATATTTTGATTCCCGATAAATAGCATATTTGCTGATAAATCAATTCCGATAATTTGCCATTGGGGTTGCTTTTGAGCAATCAAAATCGGAATCCGCGCTGTCCCGGTTCCCGCATCTAAGATTAATCCGGTTTCTGGCCCTAATTCTAGGGCTAATTCGGCAAATTCTTGGTTAACTTGGCTAAAGTCCATCCCATCATACTCGCTGGCTTCTTCCCAAGTATCCATCACTTCCGCTTCTGGGATGCGTTCTATCATTATTATTCAAATTAACGTGATCTCAAAATATAGTAGGGTTAATTGGGGGAAGTGGGAAGTCCGGGCAGCTAATACATAAAATTGCTTTTTTGTCAACTCCCCTCAAAATT
>DATNRE010000222.1:0-5465 GCA_036703685.1 Candidatus Obscuribacterales bacterium | reverse complement strand
CTCCCTTACTTAGCCGATTCCTAGGGAATTCCAATCCGTTTGCGTAAAGATTCTGCCCGATATTTTGCGGTTTGATTATCGGGATCATTTTTTAAAGTTTCTTCGTAGGCTTCTAAAGCTTGGGAAATTAACTTCTTCTTTTCATAGGCATAACCCAAATTATTAGAAGCTGTGGGATAAATAGGAGTTAATTTTAAGGCTTCTTTATATTGACGAATCGCAATATCATACTGTTCTTTAGCCAAATGAGCATATCCTAGGGCATTATAAATCATGGCTAGGTTTTGAGGGTCTTCATCTTCACCGGCTTTTAAGGCTTTTTGTAATACGGTAACGGCTTGAGAATAAAGTTTTTTATCATTATAAATACTACCCAATTCGTAGTATTCCTGTGCGGTTCCCGGTTCTTTTGATAATTTATTTTGTAGATCAAAAAGGGTAGTTTCTATCCGACGGGTTTTAATAATTTGACGAATGACAAACACAATAGCTCCGGCGAGCAACCCCACTAAAAGTAACAAATAGGCAAGGGGAAGGTTCTTATCCATAATTTAAAAGTAGAGTTTTTTTAATACAAAGGCGAAGGATAGATTTAATTCGATCCTTCACCTTAGCCAACAATGGGCAATCTTTTTATTCAGTTGAACAGGTGGTTTTAACGGGTTAAAACTACGGGTTGCCACTTTTGGCAAGATCAACGACTTTCCCAAAGGTTTGAGGATCTAAAACAGCAAGTTGGGCTAACATTTTACGATTGAGTAAGATATTGGCTTTTTTCATATTGCCAACTAACTGACTATAGCTAATTCCGTTAATCCGAGCCGCGGCATTAATCCGAGTAATCCATAACCGTCTAAAATCCCGTTTCCGGTTACGGCGATCGCGATAGGCATTTTTCAACGCCTGCATGACTCTCTGATTCGCGGTGCGGAAGTTAGTAGACTGACACCCCCGGAATCCTTTGGCAAGTTTCAGTATTTTTTTGCGGCGTTTGCGAGCAACATTACCGCGCTTAACTCTGGTCATTTACGTTTGTTTCCTTTAATAAAATTCGTTTAGAGGCTTACAAATAGGGCAGCATCAAACGCACGTTGTCTTCTTGGGTCTCACTCACCAGCGCCATCTTAGACAGATTCCGTTTGCGAGCAGAGCTTTTATGCTGTAACAGGTGGCTTTTATAAGCCTTGCGACGTGCGATTTTTCCACTGCCAGTGACTCTAAAACGTCTGGCCGCAGATTTACGAGTTTTGAGTTTGGGCATGGATTTCCCTAAATTTCGACACAGCCTATAATTGTATCACGGGAGTTGAGATTCTCACAAGTCCCGCGCTTTAGAGTTTGGGGTTGGGCTTCTGGTGTTCGACTTCCACGACGGTATGTACATTACCGCGAGGGTTAAAATCTCCTTTAATTCGGACTTCTAAGGGATCGGCCGCGGCGACAAAATCATCTAAAATTTGGTTGATGGATTCTTCGTGGGAAATATAGCGATCGCGATAACTATTAATGTACAGTTTGATCGACTTTAATTCCACCACCCGCTCATCGGGAACATAGGTTAAATAAATCGTAGCAAAATCGGGATACCCGGAAAAAGGACATTTACAGGTAAATTCGGGTAAGGTAATCTCAACCTGATAGCGACGACCAATTCTGGGATTGGGAAAGGTAATCAATTGTCCTTCCTCGATTTCCCGTTCACCATACTTTAATTCTTCTGGGCTGGCGGTAGAAACTTCTGTGGGTTCAGTGTAAGAGTGACTCATGGTTAATTTATGTGATGGAAGGGTGAATTTTTCTGAAATTGCTGAAAAAAATTCGTTCAAATCGTTCTAATCACAGGTATTGTAAAACATAATAAGTTTCTAATAAAATGTTCACCCTCAATTAAAAGTCTTATGCAAAATGCTGACGCCTCTAGCCCTAATCCGTCAGTGGCATCGAGTAATTACTCTCCATCGATTCCCATTTCCATTTATCGAGAAGTTACGGCGGAGTTGCAAACCGTTCAATCTCAACTGCAAACCCTCAAAACCCAAAATCAACAGCTAACCCAGCAAAATCAACAACTTAGGCAAGAATTAGAAACTGTGGTGCAATCGGCGATTCAGTTACACCAGGCTATTAATAAAGCCCAAAGCATCAGTCAGGGCAAAAAATCTCAATTTTCACCCCCGGGAGCGAGTTCTTTTACCGTTGAAATTCCGACCCATCTCGGCGCCACCCCCACCACTTCCCCCATGATGGAAATTGCACCCTCAATTAAACTAGAACCGAGGGGAAATGAACCCAGTTTTCCGTTTTCTGAGTCCCCCAAACCCCCCTTAAATCCAGAAATAGCCCAACCTTTATTTACAGAACCAACGGAGGCTCGGTTACGCCCGATGTCCAAATCTCAGCGTTCTGAATTGAGCGGGTTTTGGCTAATTGTATCAATTGTTTTGATTGTCGTAGTCGCCTTTGGTGCGGGTTATTGGATTGTTCGTCCTCTGTTGAACCAACAACGCTAGTATGAGAGGGAACAGGGAACAGGGAACAGGGAACAGACAAGAAAAGAGTTCCCCTTATAAGTAAGTAAACAAAATTAATTACACAGTGGGTTGCCCTAAACCCATTGAAACAAATAGAGAGCCAGAAATCGGATGTGGAAATAATTTTGTGTAGGTACTTATACAAATCCTCAATAGGTTGTAACACTTTAATACTGATATGAAACAACCAGAAGTATTACCCCTATTCCCTATTCCCTGTTCCCTGTTCCCTGTTCCCTGCGATAAAAATAATGGCGGAAGGAAAACCCTCCGCCAATACTGTTTTTGAAGTTGTGAATATTAATGCAACTTTCAAGGATTTTGTCACTATTAAGTGACTGTAATAGATCTTCCAGAAGGAAAGTTGATTATGTTAACTCGGTGTTGGTATTAATCGTTTCACTATTAAATTCTAGGAAACTATCAATACCAACGAAAGGATGAGAAACACAATCTTTTGTTTCGATTTGACTTGACTCGGATAACCGATGAACGGGTTCTAACCGCGAGTTCCAGTTTCAACTAAAGTTGCTAAAGATTCTTCGCTAATTGAATCTGGGATCTCAGTCGCTTCGGGTTCATAACCGCGTTTGAATTCTCTCGATCTTACCTGTTTGGCTTGAAGCGCGGTTTCTAGGAATTTAATGGCTCGCTGGGGATTGCCTGCTCCACAAAAGAATAAGTCAGCAGCGAAATAGCCTAATTCTGGCCAGGTGTGAATAGCAATGTGAGACTCAGCCAAAGTGGCTGTTGCAGTTACTCCGTGAGGACTAAACTGGTGTACACATAAGTCGATGAGGGTAGCCCCTCCAGCAGAAATTGCATCAAGCATCGCGCGACGGATGCGTTCGGGATCGTTCAGAAGTTCTGCAGGACACTGCCAAGCGTCAACGACCAGATGGGTTCCCAATTGTTTCATTCTTCGGGTTTTACCTCCACCCTAAAGTGTATCAAACCATCCGATCATATCACACCTTTTCAGAAATTGTGCAAGAGTTTTATCAAAACCCCTAAAAATTCCTAGGAATAGCTGGCTCCGTTAGGCATAATTGCTCCTTCGAGGGTGGCTTCGTTCAGGTTATCAATATTGAGACTCGCACCGATTAAGTTAGCCGCACAGAGGTTAGCCCCGGTTAAATTGGCTCCTTTGAGGGAAGTCAAAAGCAGTCCAGCCCCGGTGAGATTCGCATGGCTCAAGTTTGCTCCCCGCAAATCGGCTTCTAATAAAGTCGCTCCCTCTAAATTCGCCCCACTGAGGTTCGCCCCCCGTAAATTAGCCTTGGTCAAATCACAGCGCCTCAAATCGGCATTCTGCAAATTCAAACCGTTTAAATAGGAATTTTTTAGATTGGTGTCTTGGAGGTTGGCTCCTTTTAAGTTGGCTCCGTTTAAGTTGCCGCCACTTAAATCCGCCCCTTGTAAGTTAGCCGCCACCAGGTTAGCCACACCCAAATTAGCTTCCCGTAGACTAGCCTCGCTCAGGTCAGCATGACTCAGATTCGCCCCACTCAGATTCCCTTGATTGAGGTAAGCTCGGACTAATTTAGCATGAGTTAAATTAGCACCACTGAGATCAACTTCAGTTAAAATGGTTCGGGTTAAGTTAGCCCCACTTAAATCAGCGCCGCTGAGAATTGCGCGGCTGAGGGTTGCCCCCACTAAAATTGCATCGTTGAGTTTGCAACCATTGAGGAGACAGGCTGAAATTAAACTGGCTCCGGTGAGGTTTGCTCCCGTCAAATCCGTTTGGGACAAAATCGCACCACTGAGCATGACTCCACTCAGGTCAGCATTGCGTAAAATAGTATCGGTCAGACTGGCCCCACTCAGATTAGCCTCAACCAAAACCGCCATGGACAGGTTGACTTGACTCAAATCAGCCCCATTGAGATTGGCTCCGATCAGGCGGGCGCGAGATAAATTACTTGCTTGTAAAGTCGCGTTACTGAGATTAATCCGATTCAAATTTTCCTGTTTCAAGCAGGCTGCCATCAGATGGATGCCACTAAAATTTCTCTCTCCCGTTGCATATCGGGTTAATAGCTTACGGACATCAATGCTTTCACTAGCCTTCATAAAAAATGAACGGTTTTATTTAATGTGTTAATAGTAGAAACTGACCATGAATTGCTTTAATCGCAGTTCATGGCGGGCAAAAAAGAATGCACAATAACAGTTATGGGCGTGTAATCACGGGACGAACTCAACCCGGATCAGATTTCAGTCTAAATTCTTTGTCAGAATCCAACTGTATCGGGTTTTGCTACCGGACTACATTTCGGTGAATTGCTAAACCCCAGGTGAATCGGGGTTAACTGGTATCACCGGCAATATAGGTGTATTGGGCGATTAATCGCCAGATTATTACTAAACAGAATTGCTGAAAATCACAGTGCGGCTGAAGTGGAATATCCCGCCATGTCGATAAAATAATTCGAGACTGAAAGTGCTCAGAAGCCTGAGACCAGAATTGATTCCCGAGGCTAGGTGAACTTATAACCGAGTTCGAGTGCAATCTCGGTTTCGGACGGAAACGACGGGCTAGAGGTCTAACCCGGAATAAATTCCTCCATCGCTGTTGATTTGGGATATTCATAGGATGTTTTAATCCTAAACCCCCCTTCTTCCTAATTCTACGAGAGTTTAGGCAAAACTGCCTTCCCTTGAGAGTTAGGGGATTTTTGTGGGCTAGGATCAAAGATTAACTGATCTTTTTGCCTCAATTGATCAAAATTATTTCTTAAACTAATCATAATCCCTGAAGGCTTAACTCGGCAAGGTGGATTTTTCAAGTTAGCTAATACAGCAGAAGCCCCACGTCTCTACCCGAAGGGTGAGCGTGGGATGAATGCGAGTGAGTTGACGATAGTTCCCTGACCAATGCCAAAGGCGAGGAAAGGGAACATTGAGGAAACGAACAAATCTTGTGCTAGA
>DATNRE010000221.1:0-3865 GCA_036703685.1 Candidatus Obscuribacterales bacterium | reverse complement strand
GCCACAACTCTGACAAAATTTGTTCCCCCAAGGTTGATTTGAGGGATGGGAGCATTGGGGATTAATACAATGGATGGTGGGTGAAGTCACAATGGGCGGTGAACAGTCAATGGTATTGGGTTAACAACCATCTTAACGAACAGTTCCCCGCAAAACCGAGTTTTATGATGATTGACTTAAATCAATTGCTAATAAATTTACTATAGACTGTAGACTATCTATAGACCTTTAAACTTAAAATCAGGGATAAAACTGTTACCGATCTGAAGGGGACAAGACCCAATTTCCCTAGTCTAACTTTAAATTTGAAATAGGAAATTACCGATGATGTTTTGCTTGACAAAAGACTACAATTGTGCAACTGAAATTTTAGAAAATAGTTAAGTAAAACCACTTATTCTGTTGTCCAGAATTTATTTCATAAGACTTAATATAAAAAAGTCATTTTAGTGGTATGTAAGGGAAAAAAACACGGGGATCTGAGGGAAATATTCCAAAACAAGAAGAAATATAAACAAATGTTATAAAAATATTAAAAAGATTCAACGTTGCAATGACTCATTTGTTGATACTATTTTAATGAATTGCCAATCAGTGCATAAAATAATCGATTCCTAAACAAAGGGAGCTTTAAGGGAGATATGTCTTACTCTCAAACACAAACCAAGTCCAAATCTGGCTATAAAGCTGGTGTACAGGACTATAAACTGACCTATTACACGCCTGACTATACACCAAAAGATACAGATCTTCTGGCGGCCTTTCGGATGACTCCTCAACCTGGAGTTCCCCCCGAAGAAGCGGGTGCTGCGGTTGCTGCCGAATCCTCTACTGGAACTTGGACAACGGTATGGACGGACTTACTGACTGACCTCGACCGCTATAAAGGTCGTTGCTATGAAGTCGAACCCGTTCCCGGCGAAGATAACCAATATATTTGCTACATCGCCTATCCTCTGGATCTGTTTGAAGAAGGTTCTGTCACCAACTTACTGACCTCTTTGGTCGGTAACGTGTTTGGTTTCAAAGCTCTGCGGGCACTGCGTTTAGAAGATTTACGCATCCCCATCGCTTACCTGAAAACCTTCCAAGGCCCTCCTCACGGGATTACCGTTGAGCGGGATAAATTAAACAAATACGGTCGTCCTCTCCTCGGTTGTACGATTAAACCAAAACTGGGTCTGTCGGCGAAAAACTACGGTCGCGCCGTTTATGAAGTGCTGCGCGGTGGTTTGGACTTCACCAAAGACGACGAAAACATCAACTCTCAGCCGTTTATGCGCTGGCGCGATCGCTTCCTGTTCGTTCAAGAAGCCATCGAAAAAGCTCAAGCTGAAACTGGGGAAATCAAAGGCCACTACTTAAACGTGACCGCCCCCACCTGCGAAGAAATGATGGAACGGGCTGAATTCGCTAAGGAAATCAAAACCCCGATCATCATGCACGACTACCTAACCGGTGGTTTCACTGCTAACACCAGCTTGGCTAAATGGTGTCGTCGGAATGGAATTCTGCTTCACATTCACCGTGCCATGCACGCCGTGATTGACCGTCAGAAAAATCACGGGATTCACTTCCGTGTGTTAGCCAAATGCTTACGGATGTCTGGTGGTGACCACCTGCACTCGGGTACTGTCGTCGGTAAACTCGAAGGCGAAAAAGGCATCACCATGGGCTTCGTTGACCTGATGCGTGAAGATCATATCGAAATCGATCGCTCCCGTGGGATCTACTTCACCCAAGATTGGGCTTCCATGCCTGGTGTGATGCCCGTGGCTTCCGGTGGGATTCACGTTTGGCACATGCCCGCCCTGGTGGAAATCTTTGGCGATGACTCTTGCTTACAGTTCGGTGGTGGAACCCTCGGACACCCCTGGGGTAATGCTCCTGGTGCTACCGCTAACCGTGTGGCCCTCGAAGCTTGTATCCAAGCTCGTAACGAAGGTCGTAACCTGTTCCGTGAAGGCGGCGACGTCATCCGTGAAGCTTGCAAATGGTCTCCTGAACTGGCCGTTGCTTGCGAACTCTGGAAAGAAATCAAGTTTGAGTACGAGTCGATGGATACCGTCTAAATTGATTGGAGATTGAGGATTTTGGATTTTGGGTCAGACTTGACAAATCAGGTCAGTTGTGGTTACAACTCAATCCAAAATCTAAAATCTAAATCCATAATCAAGAGGGTTAGAGTCAGCCTATGGACATCAAAGAAGTTGCGAAACAAACCTCAAAAGTGCTGGCCAGTTACCTGACCTATCAGGCTGTAAGGATTATCACGGATCAACTATGGGAAACGAACCCTGGACAAGCGATCTGGCTGAGTGGGTTTTCCTCAACCGGGAAAATTCAGGACGGAGAAGCCTATCTGGGAGAAATGCTCCAAGAAAATCAGGAGATGGCGTTTCGGATTATGACGGTACGGGAACATCTCGTACAGGAAGTTGCCGATTATTTGCCAGAAATGGTTCGTGAAAATATTCAAAAAGCCAATATAGATTATCGACGTCAGTATTTAGAACGAATTACGCAACTGAGTAGTGTTGAATCTAACCCGGAGATCGAATTACAAACGGACTCAGAACCAAACCCCGACCTGCGGTGAGTTCAAGCATGATGACCACCGCGATCGCCTATTAACCTTTAGTCGATTTAACTTCAGAAACAACAATGCGGACATTACCCAAAGAACGTCGTTTTGAAACGTTATCCTATCTCCCCCCCTTGACTGATGCCCAAATCGTCAAGCAAGTCCAATATATTTTGGATCAAGGATATATCCCTGGCGTGGAATTTAGTGAATCTTCTGAACCCACCCAACACTATTGGACTCTGTGGAAACTGCCTTTATTCAATGCCACTACTTCTCAAGAAGTGTTGAATGAAGTCCAAGCTTGCCGCCAAGAAAACTCTAAATCCTATATCCGAGTGATGGGTTTTGACAACGTGAAGCAGTGCCAAGTGTTAAGCTTCATCGTCCACAAACCCAGTAGCTCTTTATACTAAGTAGGGTTTGAGATTGAATGAGTTAGGGCGACATGAATCATCCCCTAAATCACTAATTTCTTAAAACGATTGAGAATTTGAGCCAAAGTTCAGCAGGGAATTACCCTGCTTTTTTTAATCAAAAGTAACCCTATAGGTAGGGGCAATTCATGAGTTGCCCCTGCTCTGTGTACAGGTGATCCGTCACTCCTGTAAATTTTAGAATCTAACAGGACTTACGCACCCAACCAAAGAAACCGGGTTTTTTTCCGAAAATACTGCGTTGTGACCCACATATTTTCTAAAAAACCCGGTTTCTCGGGCCCATGCGAGTCCTGTCTAACCTGATCAAACTTAATTTCAACGGATGTTATGCCCCGTCTCTGGAACTTTTTTAACAGAATTCGCCCTCAAGTTCTGAGGTTATTTTTAATAATTGTCATTATTATTGGTGTTGCTTTTCGATTTGTGGCTTTAGATGGAAAAATCTATTGGCATGATGAGGTTTATACTAACCTGCGGGCTGCTGGATATACGGGTCAAGAATTTACTCAGGAATTCTATCAAAATCGCATTGTTTCCCCCATTGATCTCCTCAAATATCAACAACTGAAACCGGGGAGTACCCCCCTAGATACCCTTAATTCCCTGGCGAAAGAAGATCCTCAACATTCTCCGTTTTATTTTTTATTAGCACGGGTCTGGATGTTTTTATTCGGTCATTCTATTATCGCTTCTCGGTTTTTACCCGTTTTAATTAGTTTAATTTCCTTGCCGTTTATGTATTTATTGGCTTGGGAATTATTTCAATCTTCCCAAACCGCTTTATTAGCTACGGCTTTTTTAGCCCTATCTCCCTTTGATATTTTATTTGCTCAAACCGCCC
>DATNRE010000220.1:0-3027 GCA_036703685.1 Candidatus Obscuribacterales bacterium | reverse complement strand
AACCAACTGCCCTGTCGCCATTGGTGTAAAAATCCCGTGATCTGGTAGAGAAAACTACTATTGCGCCATTGGTAGAGGAGTAGATTTTGTAGGGTAAATTGTTGCCAAATCGTGTTGAGGGTGGTCATGGGCTTTAATGGGGTGATCGCCTGGGTAAAAACTCAGGTGTTAGTATAGCTTAGTTCAAGGTTAAATTCAAACAAACACTAAGGGTTTATCTTTTAATGGGGCAAAAGCTTCCGCATCAAATCGATATAAACTTGCGGGTCTACCCGCTCCTCGGGATGTTTTTACCCCGGTATCATAGAGAAATCCCAACTTGAGTAACCGGGTTCTAAAATTAGAATAATCGGAAAATCCTTCTCCTAAAATAGTAGTATAAAATTGGTATAAATCCCCTAATGTAAATAATTGAGGTAAAACCTCAAAAGCCACAGGACTATATTCTAATTTATTTTTTAATCGACGATAACCATAGTCTAAAATTTGATTATGATCAAAGGCTAAATGAGGAATTTGATCAATGGGATACCAAGCAATTCCGGTTACTCTATCGGTAATTAATTCCGCTTCTTCAAACCGAACGATCGCAAAATAACTCACGGATAAATAACGAATATTATAGGAATTGGGGGCTTCCCTGGGGTCACGTTCTGGCCCCCCGAAGGTATATAATTGTTCTAAATATAAATTCTCAACCCGAATTTTTTCTGATAAAATCCGATAGGCGGCATCTTCTAAAGATTCTCCTTTTTGAACTAAAGTTCCGGGTAAACTCCAAGTCTCGATAAAGGGTTCTTCTTGACGTTTGACCAATAAAACTAATAGGCGATTTTGTCCGGTATCAACGGAAAAAATCACATTATCAACACCTACTTTAAAATCTTCTAGGATCAAAGTTTTATTCATATAATTTTTCTCGGTTAATATAATCTTGTACCGGGGTCGTTAAAACTTCTATATTACCCGTTTGACGATAGTGACTGGAGGAAACGGGTAAACCTGTGATGGTAGCAATAGTTAAGGTCGCACCTAATTTTTTGAGGTGATCTAAGTCCGTTTCTATCACCGGATAACTCGGTCGTGGGATAATTAATAATTCTACCTGTTTTAATAGGGTTTCTATCTGATACCACTGGGGAATTTGTTGAATTAAATCCGAACCCACAACTAAAGTATATTGGGCATCAGACCAGTAATTTTTAGCCCGGTTTAAAGTTTCTAAGGTTCGGCGACTACTGAGTTCGGGATGCAAAGCAATATTTTTTGTCGGGGCATTAATTTCCTCGATTAATAATGATAGCATTGCCATCCGATGTTCTAATAAAGTTTGGTGGGTTTTAAAGGGATTATCCGATGCCCAAACCACAACTTTATCAAACCGTTGAGACAACCAAAGCAGAATCGCTTGATGTCCTGAAGTGGGAGGATCTGCACTGGTTCCAAACAGGGCGATTTGAGTCATTTTTAATCAGAGTTAATATTAGTTTAGATAATCACTCAAGGGTTTGTTCTAATCGATTAGCTAAGGCAATAATATCATCTTTTCGGGCTATTTGTTCCACCCATTCTGAAGGAATATTATTCAACCCATAATAAATTCCGGCTAAACCTCCTGTGACGGCGGCTGTTGTGTCGGTATCTTCTCCTAAATTAACAGCTTTAAGAACCGCTTCTGAGTATGAAGATGTTGTTAATAAACACCATAATGAGGCTTCTAAAGTATGAATCACATAACCGCCCGATTGAATTTCATCAATTGATAACTGGTCAATATTACCCCTCAAAACCCGGTCAAACCGAGAAGATTCTACGGTTAAACTGGGATGATAATAAATGGGTTTTATGGCTTCTATACCCTGAATATAGGCGGATTTTAGATCTAATCCTTGGAGTAATTTAACCGCAATACTAATATAAATTCCGCAGGCAATTTGGGAACGGAGATGAGCGTGAGTTAAACAGGAACATTCATGCACCCACTGGATTAATTGATAGAATGATACCGAAGAATATAAATAAGCCATGGGTAAAATTCGCATTAAGGAACCATTACCATTACTGCGTTCATCGGTTTCTCCCGCTTCTACGGGATTAACGCCATTTTGGAGGTTTTTAATTGCGTTATTGGTGGTTCCTCCAATATCAAATATTACCCCATGGGCTGCCCATTCTTGATGATAGCGCCAACGACAAAAAGAGGCTGCGATCGCTTTTAAATTATAGCCCTGACAGAGACTATCTGCTAAACACAACATCAAGGAACTATCATCCGACCAAGTACCCGGAGGTTGTCGATGGGTTCCATAACCCGTCATCGTTGTAATCGGGTTTTTTAGACGTTCTTGGCGGCTGGTAAATTCCACCGGAACCCCTAAAGCATCACCCACACAAACCCCAATTAAACCCGATAAAATTGCTGATTTTTTCATATTAAAATCCTTTTTTAGTAATCCTAATTTAGACAGGAATACACGCTAATTTGGGGATTTAACCCTAGATGTAGGGGTAATTCATGAATTACCCCTACTATAATCCATACAGCCAAATAATTAATAAAGGGGTAACTATAGCTAAGATTATACTCAAAGGAGCACCTACCCGGGTAAAGTCGAAGAACTTATAACCCCCAGGACTATAAACCATTGTATTCGTCTGATAACCAATGGGAGTCATATAACTATTAGAAGCGGCAAAAGTTACCGCATACATAAAAGCAAAGGGATTTAAACTTAATGCAACCGCAACTTTTACGGCAATGGGAAGCATTAAAACCACCGTGGCATTATTTGAAAGAATTTCTGTCAGAATCGAGGTGGCAATATAGAATAATAATAATATCCAATACCCGGATAAATCTCCTCCCAAACCCACTAAAGTATCCGCTAACCATTGGGTTGCACCGGACTTATTCATGGCTATTCCTAAAGGAATTAATCCCGCTAATAGAAATATCACATCCCAACGCACGGAGCCATAAATTTCTCCGGGTTTGAGACATCCGGTAATGACCATTAAAATTACACC
>DATNRE010000219.1:0-3463 GCA_036703685.1 Candidatus Obscuribacterales bacterium | reverse complement strand
AGTAGTAGTTGTTGTTGTTGTTGTTGCTTCAGGAGATGCAACTTCAGGAGTGGTTGTTTCAGAAGATGCAGCACCAGGAGCGGTTGTTTCAGGAGATGTAGCGCCAGGAGCGGTGACAGCAGGAGCAGCAACATCAGGAGGAAGAATGACAACCTTAATCACGTGGATAATACCGTTGTTGGCATTAATGTCCGGTTGCACAACTTCGGCGCCATTAACTGTAACTTTGCCTTCAGCTACTTCTAAATTGACGGGATCTCCTTCAACGGTAGCAACTTCACCGGGTTGAATTTCAGCCGCGGCGACTTTGGTGGGTAGAACATGATACTGAAGAATTTGAGCCAATTTTTCTTTATTTTCCGGCTTCATTAATTCTTCTAAAGTTCCCGCAGGTAAAGCGGCAAAGGCTTCATCGGTAGGAGCGAAAACCGTGTAAGTACCTGGAGCAGAGAGAGTTTCAGTTAAACCAGCGGCTTCAACGGCTTTGGTAAAGGTGCTAAAAGAAGGGTTGGCAGCGGCAATTTGAACAATACTTTCCGACTCGTTAGAGACTAAATTGGTTGTAGTACCAGTATTTTCAGAAGCAACAGCCGGAGTTGTGGTGGTGGTTGTTGTTGTAGTTGTAGACGTGGTTTCTGCAGGGGTTGTAGACCCAGTTGTCCCAGTAGCTTGTTCTGTGGCGGGTTGTTCTGGGTTGGTGGCGCTGGGCTGAGTGCAAGCACCGAGGGCAGTTACACTGCTAACGGCTGCTAAAAGAATCAGGAATTTTTTGGTCATTTGGGCTGTATTGTTCATAGTTAGGCGTTTTGTTTGTAAACGGGTACACAAACTTTGTATGTAATTCTACGCATAGTAACATATCTTCACAAAAATACAAGCTTTGCAGGTAAAAATTCTTCAGATTGATTAAGAAACATATCTAAACCTAACGCTTAATTGCAATTCAGACGAAAACCCATAGACTTTATGGCTCTAGGTGATAGGTTAAACCCATTCAAAACTATGGCGTTAATCCAACTTCCCCTAGCTTATGAACCCCAAACCCTCACAACGCGATCCCCTTGAGTCCGCCGTAACCGCAGCATTAGGCGCGGGTGTAGCGACTTCTTTTGCCGTTAGTCAAGGTCAAAGTCCTTGGGTAGCTTTAGGCATTACAGCCTTTGCCGTGATTGTTACGTTAATTTGCGATCGCGCGGGTTGGGTTTAAATCTCACTTTTAAACCTGAACTAGAATAGGGGAAACCAACCTTTCCAGACCTAATTTTTGTAAAGGTTAAAGTTGATTAATAATGTTTCCCCCAAAAAACAATGATTGAATCCTATGGTTTTTTAGCCTTAGCCCTAAGTTATGAAGATCCTGGCTCTAATCAATTCTCAGGATCAAATGGCGTTAATTGGAAAAAACTTTCTAGTCAAACCTACCGCTACTTTCTAGCTTTAGCGGTAGCTGTTTCAGTTTTAACGATCGCCCAAACCGCCCAAGCCTTGGTAATGTCTGGAGATTCTGGAAACGAAGTCCGGCAAGTTCAAGAACGCCTACAAGAATTGGGCTATTTTACTGCCAATCCTACGGGTAATTTTGGTAGTTTAACTCAAGCGGCGGTAATTCGCTTTCAACGGGATGCGGGTTTAACCCCCGATGGCATTGTTGGCCCTAAAACCCTTGCGGCTTTGCGCCTAGGAGTGATTGTCAGCCCCCCGCTTGATACTGGCAATACTGGCAATACTGGCTATAATCGAGATTTAATTGGCTTGGGACGAGGAGATAGTGGCCCTGGGGTTTCGGACTTACAGAGGCGGTTACAAGCCTTGCGTTATTTCAACCAACAACCTACAGGTAACTTTGGAAGCATCACAGAAAATGCAGTAATTCAACTACAACGGGACTACAATATTCCGGCAACGGGTTTAGTCACCGAAGCCACCCTCGCCATACTCAATAGCGGTATTAATTCTGGTCAAGATGTTTTTTTCCCAGGTACAACTTTACTAGAAGGCGATCGCGGGCCAGAGGTTATTGTATTACAAGAAAGATTACAAACCCTAGGTTTTTATCAGGGTGTGATCACAGGTTATTTTGACTCCCTAACTGCCGTCGCCGTTCAACAATTCCAACGTTCCCAAGGCATCCCCGCTACCGGAGTTGCTACATCCACCACCTTAGGGGCTTTAAATGTTCCCTCTGTTCCCTCTGTTCCCTCCGCTCCTTTATCTGATGATATTCTGAGATTAGGAAGTCGCGGAGCGGCGGTCAGGGTATTACAAGCACAACTCCAAAGCTTAGGATACTATACCGGAATCGTAGATGGGGTATTTGATCAATCCACTCAACGGGCTGTGATCAACTTTCAACGCGCCTATAGGATTACGGTAACGGGGGGAGAAGTAGGGCCAACCACCGCTTTTTATCTGGTTAATGCCACCACAAATACACAGACCCGGCAACCCAGACCCATCCCCATTGTTCAAAATCAGACTATGCCCATCACTAATTCCCTATCCACAATTTCGTTAGGAGATACGGGCCCAGAAGTTAGAAAAATTCAACGGCGTTTGCGGGAATTAAACTATTATAATGGCCCGATTAATGGTTTCTTTGATAATGCAACTCAAGATGCTTTAATCCGGTTTCAAGAATCCCGGGGAGTGACGGTGACAGGGATAGCTGGCCCCACCACCCAAACCTCTTTATTTAATTTACAATCGGTTTCGCGGCCCGCAACTCAAGTTACCGCAGTGGTCGCCACAAATCCCCCGATTTCCGGTGCAAGCAATATCCAACAGTTGCAACAAAGATTAAGAATCCAGGGACTGTATAACGGCCCCATTAATGGGATTTACGATAGTCTAACCCAACAGGCTGTTAGACAAGCCCGATCATTATATGGCGCCAATGCCGATACCGTTTTATTTGGTAGCCTTTAATTCAGTTGTAGGGGCGGGTTCCTCAAGATGCCCGGTGATTAACCAAAATCTAAAAGAACCCGCCCGTACCAAAAATTATTTATCAGTCATCATTTAAGTTATTAGTTATTTATTATCCAAAATCAGCTTTCCATAGACTTCAACTGATAACTGTTAACTGTTAACTGTTAACTGATTACTGATTACTGACACTCGGGTTCATCCATTTCCAGAGGGCCATCAGCGATCGCCTTTGAACAAGACCAATTCGTAGAAACCAAAGACGGCCAACCCATGCGTAAAGCCTCATGGCAAATCGTATGAATCGTTAACTGACAATCTAATAAATGAAACCCCGATTTCTCCGCCTGCTTCATGCTGGTTTTAGAAATAGAATCATTTTTAAACTCAAGAGTTTTATTGCACTGAACACAAACTAAATGATGATGGTGATGGGGATAGGGTTGATTAATTTCATAATGTTTATGACCTTCAGCCAACTCCAACTCCCGCAAAATTCCCATCCGCGCCATTAACTTTAGGGTGCGATAAATGGTTG
>DATNRE010000218.1:0-2334 GCA_036703685.1 Candidatus Obscuribacterales bacterium | reverse complement strand
AAGGTCTGCATAATTGCCACCGTGCAGCCTTCTATCTCATCCCGATAGGGATCTCCCGCTTCCTCCACATAACTCACCGGAACACCATGGGCACTAAAGAAAATCGGTACCTGTTCGGGTTGTTCACAATGTTCAATTTCCTGGCCAATTAATTCGCTCATGGCTTGTAAATAACCCGGACGACTATACCAAGAGGGAATCACTGTATAATCAATTTTTTGTAAACTCGGATCTTGTTCCCAAAGTTTTTCTAAAACCCGAAAACTGGAACCACTGGTACTAATTGAAAATTGTGGATATAAAGGTAAAATAACTAATTGTTCAACTTGATCCCGTTTGATTTTGGCTACCGCTTCTTCGGTGAAGGGGTTCCAATAGCGCATCCCCACATACACTCGAATATCGTGACCTTTCTCCTGTAAAGACCCCTGTAAGGCAATAGCTTGTTCTTCTGTAATTCGTCGCAGGGGAGAACCGCCCCCGATCGCCTTATAATTTTCCTGGGACTTCTGATAGCGCAGGGTGGAAATCATCCAAGCCAGAGGTTTCTGCATCCAAGCAAAGGGCAAACGGATAATTTCTGGGTCTGAAAATAGATTGTACAAAAAGGGGCGAACATCTTGCAGTTGCTCTGGCCCGCCCAGATTTAGCAGTAAGACTCCGACTCGTCCCATAGCGGATACTTCCTATCCTAAGATTTGTTAACTGTCTTAATAATATAGTGTCCTTGTGGGTTAGTCGATCTTTTCATTATAAAAATTGTTCTCAATATGGCAACGATTCTCAGAAGTCTAAGTTACCGCTATCAATGGCTCTATGATACCATTTCCCGACTGGCAGCCTTGAGTGTGGGCGGTGAGCGTCGGTTTCGGGAGTTAGCTTTAACGGGTTTAACCCTGACACCGGAAACCCAAATTCTGGACTTGTGCTGTGGAAGTGGGCAAGCAACGGGGGTGTTAGTGGAGTATTCCCAAAACGTGACGGGGTTGGATGCCTCTCCGTTGTCCCTCAAACGCGCCCAAAATAATGTTCCCCAAGCCCAATATGTTCAAGGGTTCGCCGAAAATATGCCCTTTGGGGATAACAGCTTTGATCTGGTTCATACCAGCGCTGCGTTGCATGAAATGAACCCGGAACAGTTGCAACAAATTCTCAATGAGGTTTATCGGGTGCTTAAACCGGGGGGAATTTTTACCCTGGTTGACTTCCATTCCCCCACTAATCCGATATTTTGGCCAGGGGTAGCCATGTTTCTTTGGTTATTTGAAACGGAAACGGCTTGGCAATTGTTAAACACAGATATGGTTCAATTATTATCACAAATTGGCTTTAATGTCAATCCCCCTAAACTTTATGCGGGGGGAAGTTTACAAGTTATTCATGGGGTTAAACCTTAATAGAAACCGGGTTTCTGATCAAGATTATTAGTAACAAACACAAGATTTATATAGAAACCCGATTTCTAATCTGGGGTGGGGTCGGTGTTCAGAAATCGGGTTTCTGATCAAGATTATTGGTAATAAACAAAAGATTTATATAGAAACCCGATTTCTAATCTGGGGTGGGGTGTTCAGAAATATCCTCATTTGAGATATTTCTCCGTTAAACTTTCATCTTTTAATCTTTCTACATCTTCATCAGTTAATTCAACGTTATCAGGTTTTAAACTTCCCCGCAGACGTTCTGTAATTCCATCAGGAAGATCAGGACGAGGACGCAATTCTTTAGACAACGAATGAATAATAGACTCTACCAATAATAACCGTTCATGAACGGGAAGTTGATAAGCGGCGTTTTTTAACTCTTGTAAATTCATGGTTGATTTTTCCTCTCTATTTATTCAATTATATCTAATTTGATTTTTTACCTGTGTATAAACAGCTTCAACTCTCAATTTTTAGATCATCTTCAGAACAAATACCATCACAAATATGTCTATCGTTTTCACTAACATTCGGATTAGTTTTGAGATAATCCCTAATCCAATTACAACCTTTTTTGAGTAAGTTATTCAGTTTAATATCTAGGTCTAAAATTAAATCATCAGGATCGATACGCCATAATCTCACTGTTTTGTCCCAACTAGCAGAAGCAATAATTTGACCATCGGGGCTAAAACTTACTCCCAAGACCCAATCTTCATGTCCTTCTAGGGTTCTCAACAATGTCCCATCGAGACTCCATAATCTCACCTTTCTGTCAGAACTAGCAGAAGCAATAATTTGACCATCGGGGCTAAAACTTACTCCCAAGACCTGCTCGGTATGTCCTTCTAGGGTTTTCAAGAGTGTTCCATCGAGACTCCATAATCTCACCTTTCTGTCAGAACTAGCA
>DATNRE010000217.1:0-16266 GCA_036703685.1 Candidatus Obscuribacterales bacterium | reverse complement strand
TGGTCAACTTAGATTTGCCCTCGGAACAACAGTTAAAAGATGGTTTGGGGTATCGGAATTTTTCTTACCCATGCCATCAAATCTTGATTATTCCAAGGTGAAAGAGTTTACAATTCTACCTAAAAATGGTGCTTTTTATTTGGAAATGTCTTATGAAGTAGAAAAACAAAAACACAATTTAGATATTAACCAAGCCTTGTCTATTGATTTAGGGACTGCTGATAATTTAGCAGCTTGTGTTGATACTTTAGGAAATTCTTTTCTAGTTGATGCCAGAGCAATGAAAGCTATGAATCAACTTTGGAATAAAAAAGTATCAACCCGCAAAGAAGGTAAATCTCAAGGATATTGGGATAACTGGTTAGATCGCATAACTCGTAAACGCAATCACCAGATGCGTGATGGGATTAATAAAGCAGCTAAACTAATGATCAACCATTGCCTGAAATATGGTATTGGAACTTTAGTAATGGGTTGGAATGAAGGGTTTAAAATTAATGCTAATCTAGGTAATTTGAATAATCAAAAATTTGTTCAAATGCCTTTGGGTAAACTAAAATCCCGTGTCAAACAACTTTGTGATTTACACAGGATTAAATTTGTTGAAACTGAGGAAGCCTACACTTCAAAAGCCAGTTTCTTAGATGGAGACTCCCTACCCAAATATGGTGAAAAACCTATAGGGTGGAAAGCATCTGGAAATAGAATTAAGCGTGGACTTTATCGGACTGCTGATGGTTTTGTTGTTAATGCCGACCTAAATGGGGCAGCCAATATTTTGAGAAAAGTATCGGGAAGATTAGGCTTGTCGCTTAATCAACTCAGTAGACGATCTTTGGCAGTCGTAGCGAGAATTAGATTAAACTAATTCTGTCCGCAGAATCTCAGTGTCTTTAGACCTGAGAGTGTCAAACGGTGATTCAATCAGAATTAAACAATAGATGACCCAATTGCTTCAAAAGTAGGACTTGGACTATTGCAGATCAATTTTTTTTCCAAATGTTGTATTATTATACAACTCTTAAACTTAATCTTCTCTATTTTTTGAAATGGAATCAATCAAACTGTTAGGGAATTTGATTCTTGTGACAATTTGAGAACTAGCACAAGGTTACCCTGAAAGCGGAGTGTTCATCTGTTATGGTGTTGGGAAGATAACACCCCCAATGCACCGATCTCGCTTCAGATCGGTGTTTTTGTAGATGTTCTTATGGGTTGATTAACGGATTGAAACGGTTAGATGTCGGTGTTCTGGTTTAACGGCTTGCTCTAAAATGGAGATATGAATACAGATTTTACCGATTCCTTACCGGAGTGGCTAAGGTTTATCCAACGTCATCGCGCCAGTCTGATTGCTGTGATTCCCATATCCAGTTTAATCATTGGTCTGGCGATCGCAGCCACATTTCAATACCAAGCACAAGAAGCCAGAGACAGAGTTTACCATACCTATCTCATCAAAAACCAAGCTCAAGAATTGCTAACCAAAGTTTTGACCACAGAAGTTGTGGTCAAAGATTATGGGTTAACGGGTCAAAAAAAATATTTAGACAGTCACAAAAAAGCCACTCAAAATCTACTCGTTTCCTTAGATGAAATGAGAGATTTAGTCAAAGATAATCCCAATAAAATTCAAAAACTAAAAACTCTGCAAACTTCTATTGATAAATCTAATGCGCTTTTTAAATTATACTTAAATACAATCCAATCGCCCGTTAAATCACCCCGGCAGTTAGCAAATTCACAAAATATTTTACGAGAGCTTGGGGAACAAATGCAGATTACTCGCCAGGAAATTGATCAATTAATTCAGGAAGAAGAACTGATTATTGAAGAACGGAGAAAAAATCAAAATGATCAGATTCAATTAACATGGCTATCGATGTTTGCCGTAACCGGATTAGGAATTTTAGGGTCAATTTTGGCAAGATATTTAATGCAAAAATTAGATCAAAAGTTAGCATTGCAAATAGCCCAAACCCATGCCCAAGAAAGACTATTTAGAGATACCTTTGAACAAGCTGCTGTGGGCATAGGTCATATTTCCATATCCCAAAAATGGCTAAAAGTCAATCAAAAACTATGTGATATTTTGGGTTATTCCCGAGAAAAACTATTAAGATATAAATTATCGGATCTCACCCATCCCGAGGATATTAATAAAGATTTATTGTTATTTAAAAAACTAATTAATCAAGAAATTTCCAGTTATTCAATTGAGAAACGCTATATTCATAAAAATGGCTCAATTGTCTGGATTAACTTAACAGTTTCCTTGGGGTCATGGTTAGATAAATCCCCCTATTATCAAAGGGAAGAAAAACGCTATGGGATTGCGGTAATTGAAGATATTACCGATCGCAAACAATTAGAGTTAGAACGCGATCGCTTTTTTGAATTATCCGTTGATATGTTGATTATTGTTGATCGAAATTTACGATTTAAACGGGTGAGTCCCTCCGTAGAAAACATTCTGGGTTTTACTCCCCAACAACTCCAAAATACCTCCTTTATCTCCCTAGTTCACCCCGATCATTTAAATTCCGTTGAACAATCTATTAGTGAAGAAAATACCCAAGAAGCTCTGATTTTTTCCTTTGAAACTCGACTGCGTTGTCAAGATAATTCCTATAAATGGATTGCTTGGAATTGTGTTAGAGTTGCCCAGACAGGATTAATGTATGGAACCGGTCGAAATATTACAGAACGCAAACAAGTAGAAGATGCGATCGAAAGAGAAAGTCAACAACTCAGACAAATTATTACCCATGCTCCCGTAGCCATGGCCATGTTTAATCGAGAAATGAGCTATATTGCCTACAGTGATAAATGGTTATCCGATTTTGGTTTAGTCCGATTAAAACAACAACTTTCTTCCCTTAAGCAGTCTGATTTAAAAGTCTTTCCTCAAATGCCTTATACTTGGAAAAAAGCCTTTAAAAAAGGATTAAAAGGAAAGATTATTTCCAATTCTGAAGATGTATTTTATGATGCGAATGGCAAAAAAAGTATTATTCGCTGGGCGATTCATCCTTGGTATGAACCCAATCAACAAATTGGGGGTGTGGTGATTGCAGCAGATCGAATTGATGAATTAGTAGAAGCTCGGGAAGCCGCCCTAGAGAATGCCCGGATTAAATCTCAATTTCTGGCTAATATGAGTCATGAAATCCGCACTCCCATGAATGGAGTTTTAGGGATGGCAGGATTATTATTAAAAACTGAATTAACTCCTAAACAACATAATTTTGTGAACGGAATTCGCATGAGTGCGGAACATTTACTAGCAATTATTAATGATATTCTTGATTTTTCTAAATTAGAAGCGATCGAAGTCAAACTAGAAACACTAGATTTTGATTTGGAACATTGTTTAGAAACCGTTGTTGATTGGGTGGCAACTCAGGCAGAAGAAAAAAGATTAGAACTCGCTATTATTGTTGATACTAATGTACCCCGTCAGTTACGCGGAGATCCGGGTCGTTTACGCCAAATTCTATTAAACTTATTAGGAAATGGGATTAAATTTACCCCCGCCGGAGAAATTGTCGTCCGGGTGAATCAACTTTCTCATACCTCCCATACAACCCGATTACGGTTTGAAATTTCCGATACGGGCATTGGAATTGCTGCGGAAGAAAAAGATAAGCTTTTCCAGTGTTTTTCCCAATTGGATGCTTCCACCACCCGCCAATATGGCGGCACAGGATTAGGGTTAGTCATTTCTAAACAATTAGTTGATTTAATGGGCGGTGAGATTGGGGTTGAAAGTAGAGTCGGTAAAGGATCAATATTTTGGTTTACCGCTCAATTTTTAATCGGAGAAACCAAACCTACTCGAGTCATCCCCCCGAGTTTAATCAATTTAAAATTATTAGTTGCTGATCGGAGTAGTGCCATTCGTCAATCGATTCGTTTTTTAACTCAATCCTGGGGAATAGAGTTAGATGAAGCCACGGATACAGAATCAGCATTAACTTTATTGCACCAAGCCGTAACCCACGGAAAACCCTATCATATTGCAATTTTTGATCAAAAACTATTAACTTTTTATTCAGAAAATATTACTGATATTCTCCAAAAAGACCACAATTTATCTACAACAAAATTAGTCTTAATGACCCGGAATAATTACCGAGATGAAGCCGAAAGCCTATTAGATAAAGGGATAGCCAGTTATTTAATTAAACCCGTTAGGGCTTCTCGTTTATTTGATGCGATCTTAAAAACCATGGCGATCCAAACTTCATCGCATATCCAACAACAATCTCAAGCCAGAATGGTCTGGGAACACAAATTATCAACCCCATCTAAACCCCAGTTAAGGATTCTTTTAGCTGAAGATAATCTGATTAATCAAGAAGTGATTTTAAATCAACTGAGTCTCTTAGGATATGAAGCCGATCTAGCGAATAATGGTCTTGAAGCCCTAGAGATTTTGCATCAAAAACAATATGATATTGTGTTTATGGACTGTCAGATGCCCCAATTAGACGGTTATGCCACGACTCAAAAAATCCGACAACAAGAAACCGATCGCCATACCATTATTATCGCCCTTACTGCCCATGCCCTACCGAGCGATCGGGAAAAATGTTTAGCGGCTGGAATGGACGATTATCTGAGTAAACCCGTCCAAGAGGAGGAATTAGCAGCCACTTTAATGAAATGGACTGATATGATTTATCAAGAAAATCACAAGTCTGATATTTCCCTCCCTTCCTTATGCACAGCGGCTCCAATGGCAACATTCTCCTCTGATAATGATCCCTTAAATATAGAACGACTCCAAAGAATTTCGGGAGGTAAAAAAGAGTTTCAACAAAAGCTATTAAAGGTTTATATAGACCGAAGCGAACAGGATTTCATGGAAATTCAAGAAGCGATCGCCAGCCAAAATTTCACCCTCCTACAACAATATGCCCATCGACTCAAGGGTTCTAGTGGTAATGTGGGGGCAACCATGATTTCTCAACTCGCCTATCAACTAGAAGATGCCGTAGAACAGCAGAATATTACCCTCTGTTCCGAATTATTTCAGAACATTCAACAAAACTTAGAAATTCTGAAAGTTCATATTGAACAGTATTTTGATCAGATCTAACAGATTTTACCAATACTTAGATAAAATCTTAGAATCAATAATTGCCCGATTGTTTATTTTTCCCAGTTCTATGACCCAGGATGTTCGGCAGTGGCTCGATGAAATTAAGCGCTTGAAACAACAGTTGGCACAAACCCAACGGGATCTTAACGCGGCGCTCGAAAGTTCCGACCAATGGCGACAACGCTACAATACTGAAGCCCAACAACGACGCCAAGAAGCCGGACGCTATTTAGAACAGGTGGGAGAACTGCGGGGGGAGTTGGAACGATGGCAACGTCTGTCTCCCTTGCCCAATGAGTTACAGGTGCGGGTTGCTGTTCGCCAAGAGATTGACCCATTAAAAACCCTGGATGAAGTCAAGGCAAAATTAATTGAGGTGATGTTAGAACGCGATCGCTCCCGAGAACAAATTCATCAACTGGTCGAAGCCCTCGAAGCCGAAAAAGCAGCCCATTTAGACACTCGCAATAGTTTAACCATGGCTTTAGGTGATACGGTGGATTTACTCACCAAAGCCCAAAATCAAGCCCAGTCTGGAACGTCAATCTTTACAACCCTAAACCCCGAGTATTCCCCTACAACTCCCCAACTTCCCCAGTCCCAACCCCTACCCCAACTGCCATCAATTGAAGAATAAAAATCAAAACCTAAATCCTGATTCCCTATTGCCCATTGCCCATTCCCTATTCCCCTTTATCTTATGACCTTAAATTTTGATCAACAAATGATACAGCAATGCTTAAAATTAGCCCGTCAAGCATTAGGAAAAACGGCACCTAATCCCTTAGTAGGCTGTGTGATTGTTCAAGATGGAAAGATTATTGGAGAAGGGTTTCATCCCGGGGCAGGTCAACCCCATGCAGAAGTTTTTGCCCTGAGAAATGCCGGAGAACAAGCCCAGGGATCAACGGTTTATGTCAATTTAGAACCCTGTAATCATTTGGGTCGGACTCCCCCCTGCACAGAAGCCCTAATTGCCGCGAAAGTAGCTAAAGTTATAGTCGGAATGGTTGACCCAAACCCCTTAGTTTCAGGTAGAGGAATTCAACGCTTAAAAGACGCGGGAATTGAGGTAATTGTAGGCATAGAAACAGCCGATTGTCAACAGTTAAATGAAGCATTTATTCATCAAATTCTACATCATCAACCCCTAGGAATTTGGAAATATGCCATGACCTTAGATGGAAAAATTGCCACCACCACGGGTCATAGCTATTGGGTGACGGGAACAGAAGCCCGACAAAAAGTTCATCAGTTACGAGTCGCCTGTGATGCGGTCATTGTGGGTGGAAATACCGTCCGAAAAGATAATCCCTTGCTTACAACCCACGATGCCGGGGAACCCAACCCCTTGCGCGTGGTCATGAGTCGTACCTTAGATTTACCCAAACAAGCCCATTTATGGGACACTCAAGAGGCAAAAACTTTAGTTATAACAGAGGAGGGTATAAATCCAGATTTCCAACATTTTCTACAGAATAAGGGGGTAGAGGTCGCGGAATTGTCCCCCTTGACACCCGCCCAGGTCATGAATTATTTCTATGAACGTCAATTTTTATCAGTGTTGTGGGAATGTGGGGGAACCCTCGCCGCCAATGCACTCAAAGATGGCAGCATTCATAAAGTTTTAGCCTTTATTGCTCCTAAAATTATTGGGGGAAAAACGGCACTTTCTCCCGTAGGAGATTTGGGATTAACTCAAATGACAGAGGCACTTTTATTAGAAAGAATGACTTGGGGTTCTGTGGGTTGTGATTTGTGGATAGAAGGTTATTTATCTCCCACTTAATTATGAGTGAAATTGCTGTATTAAGTCTGATGGTCAGTAGTCTAGGAATTGATGCGGTTTTACTCGCTAACTGGCTATGTTCCATCCAAATTAATTTAGAATTAGAACAGGAGGAGGAAGAAACATTGACTCGCTACGACTCAGAAGATATCAAAAAAATGCGCGCAAAATCCGTACAATCTAACGGCTATTCTAATGCCGAATCTCTTGAACCTTTAGTCAAGGAATGGGAATATAAGATTGTCCGCGCCAGTCAAGATGTATTTCGCCATCCCACGGTTTTTAAACGGTTATGTCAGGAAGAAGCCGAAATGGGTTGGATTTTGGTAGAAAAATTAGATGATCGACGGGTTAGATTTAAGCGTTTAACAGGATTAGAAATTCAAGAAAACCCCTATCAAATTAAGCAAGATCCCTATCGTTCCACCTATGGAAAATCGAATAATTTAGGGTCTTGGTTAACGGTTTTGGCTTTTATTACTGCGATTATTTTACCCGCTTATTTGGGATTTTCATTAGTTGCCATGAACTTTAATAAATCCTATCAAAACTCTCCTACAATCATGCCATCTCCCGAACCCGAAATGGCTCCATCTTCTCGTCAAAACTGAATTAACAGTAAGCTGTTATATATAGGACTTACACAGAATACCCAATTATACACCATCTGTAGGGGTGAACTGCCGTTCGCCCCTACTAGATATGGTTGTTTTGCGTAAGTCCTGATATATTTAAACCCTATATTCTAGGAGGAGATCCAAGTCCCCCTTTTTAAGGGGGATTTAGGGGGATCTAATCTTGGCTATCATCAGAGATTTTCGGCTTAAGTTGACACCCATGGGTATCGCCTGACTATTATTAATAGTATTATAAAAATAATGTTACTTCTAACCCGGAATCAATTACTAGCGAAAACCCTCGGTAAACTTCCCTTAAGAACGGTTTTAATCTTACCGTTTGTTTTACAAATTACCGCTACAGTGGGATTAGTAGGTTATTTTTCCTTTAAAAACGGACAAAAAGCCATTGAAAATTTAGCCCAACAATTAATCAATCAAGTCAGTACACGGGTTCAAGAAAATTTACATTTTTTCTTGGAAACTCCCGAACAGATTAACCAAACTAATTATAATCAAATTAAATTAGGTTTTTTAAACACAAATAATTTATATCCTTGGGAAAAATATCTTTGGCGACAGGTGCAACTTTATCCCGATATTACTTTTATTGGTATTGCGACCAATCAAAATCAACAAAGGTCAGGACAAAAACTTCTGAATGGGGATTTTCTGATTAATATAGTCGGGGATGATGTCGGAAATAATTTCTATGCTTTTAAACTCGATGCTCAAGGAAATCGAAATCAAGGTAAGCTTATTAAAAAAAACTATGATTTACGTCAGCATACTACTTACTTAAAGGCTTTACGAGAAGGTCGATCTAGTTGGAGTGATGTCTTTGTTTCTATGTTAGAACCCAGCTTATTTATTAGTGCCTTAGAACCAATCTATAATCAGAACCAAGAAATCGAAGGGGTTTTATTAGCAACTCTCCGACTAGATCAAATTATTGCTTTTCTCAAAGGCTTAAATATTGGGAAAACCGGACAGGTTTTTATTATTGATCCTCAAGGTCATTTGTTAGCCAGTTCTACCGGAGAGCAACCGTTTAGAAAAGTTGGAGATCAAAATCAACTGTTTTTAGCAACAGCCAGCCAAAATCAAGTTACTAAAGCAGCCACAGAACATTTATTAACAAAATTTAAAAATATTAATGATATTTCTATTCCTAAAAAATTTGATTTTTCTATTAATCAAGAAAAACATTTTCTCAATGTTATTCCTTTTGCTAACAACAAAAAATTGGGCTGGTTAATTATTTTAGTTGTGCCTGAAAATGATTTTTTAGATCAAATCAAAGCCAATAACCGGACTACTTTATTATTATGTTTGTTAACTTTAATGGTAGCGATCATGATTGGTATTTTAACCGCGAGATGGGTGACATTACCAATTATTAGACTGAATCAATCCTCAAAAAATATTGCCGCTGGACAATGGGATCAACCCTTAGAAACCAATCGCCAAGATGAATTAGGAGAACTAACTCGCTCTTTTAATAATATGATCAAGCAATTGCAAACCAATTTAACTCAAATGCAAGAACTAAATCAATCCTTACAAATTAGTGAACAACGCTATGCCAGTTTAGCAAAAGCGGCACCCGTAGGAATTTTTCGCACAGATATTAAAGGAAATTGTATTTATGGAAATGACCAAAGCTTTGAAATGATCGGTCTTAGTCCAGAGGAAGCGACGGGGATGGGCTGGACAAAAACAATTCATCCCGAAGATCGAGATCCTATCCTTTCAAGTTGGTTAGCATTTGTCCAAAAAGGGGTTACGTTTCAGTGCGAATATCGTTTTATTAGACCAAATGGAAGTAGTATTTGGGTCTATGGAAAAGCCTTAGCTGAACGCAATAATCAAGGAGAAATTAATGGATATGTGGGCACAATTACTGATATTACCACTAGAAAAGAAGCCGAACAAATCTTAGCTAAATATAATCAAACCTTAGAACGTCAAGTCAAAGAAAGAACCCAGGAATTATCCCAAACGCTGCAACAGTTACAAGCGGCTCAAAGTAAACTGATTCAATCGGAAAAAATGGCTGCGTTAGGACAATTAGTAGCAGGCATTGCCCATGAAATTAATACGCCATTAGGGGCAATTCAAGCGTCTATCAATAATAATAATCAAGCTCTGATTAAATCTTTAGTTGAATTACCTAAACTCTCTCAAAAACTCAATCCTGACCTACAATTTGTGTTTTTTAGTATGTTAGAGCGATCGCGTACCAATCCACAACAACTTTCCACGAGAGAACAGCGTGAATATAAACGTCAACTGAGTCAAATATTAAAAGATTATCAAATAGAATCTTCTCGAAAAATAGCCGATCTTTTAGTTGATATTGGCATTTATGAAAATTTAGAATTTATTTTACCTATTTTGCAACATCCTGAACAAGAATGGATATTAACTTTAGCCTATAATTTAGCGCGACTTCAACGGAATAATCAAACAATGATTATGGCTATAGAACGAGCTTCTAAAGTTGTTTTTGCTCTCAAAAATTATGCTCGTCATGATAATAGTGGGAAAAAACAATCCGTATTAATTACCGAAGGTATTGATATGGTTTTAGAACTTTATCATAATCAGATTAAACGGGGAATAGAAGTAACTCGAATCTATCAAATTAACCATCCCTTTGACTGTTACCCCGATGAATTAATGCAGGTTTGGACAAATTTAATTCATAATAGTATTCAAGCCATGAATGGTCAGGGAACCCTGAAAATTTTAGTTGAGGAAAAAGAAACCGAGTTTATAATTAAAATTACGGATTCTGGTTACGGGATTCCCTCTGAAATTCAAGGGCGAATTTTTCAACCCTTTTTTACCACTAAACCCCTAGGAGAAGGGAGCGGTTTAGGATTAGATATTGTTCAAAAAATTATTAGTAAACATCAAGGAGAGATCGCCGTTGAAAGCCAACCCGGAACCACAACCTTTACCCTCCGTTTACCTCGGTCTGAAGCTGATAACGGCTTAGTTTCATAATTTATGTTAGAATCAATCCATCCCGATACTCGTTTGCAAATTAATACCAAAATTATTAATTAAAATCAAGGATATCAAAAAATGGTAGAAAAAGCAATTATTTGTGTGGATGATGAAGCGTTTATTTTAGAAAGTATCCTAGAACAACTTAAACGTAAATTTGGTAATGAGTATATCTATGAAGGAGCAGAAAGTGCCCCGGAAGCCTTAGATATCATAGAAGATTTACAACAAGAAGCCATTGAAGTATTAATTATTGTTTCTGATTGGTTAATGCCAGAAATGCGAGGCGATGAATTTTTAATTGAAGTTCATCGTCGCTTTCCTAAAATTATCAAAGTCATGTTAACTGGACAAGCGGATGAGGCAGCCATCAAACGGGCTGAAAAACACGCTAATTTATATCGCTGTATTTATAAACCCTGGACAGAAGAAGAATTAGCCCAAACCATTGCATCAGCATTAGGATAAGTCAGGTTATTACCCAAAACTCATTCCTCAAAACCTATTTCCTTTTATGAATAAACAACTAGCAATTTTATGTGTAGATGATGAACCCGTTATTTTAGAAAGTCTCAAAGAACAACTCAAACGGCATTTACCTCAAAATTATGAATTAGAATCGGCAGAAAGTGGCGAAGAAGCCTTAGAAGTAATTGCCGAATTGCATCAGGATGGGTTGGTAGTCGCATTAGTTATTTCCGATCAAATTATGTCAGGATTGCAGGGAGATGAATTATTAATTCAACTGCATCAACATTATCCCCAAATGTTAAAAATAATGTTGACCGGACAGGCGGATATTCAATCGGTAGGTAACGTAGTAAATCAAGCGAGTTTGTATCGTTATATTAGTAAACCTTGGGATGAAACCGACCTAATTTTAACCGTTCAAGAAGCATTAAAACGCTATACTCAAGAAGAACAACTTTTAGAACAAAATCAAAAATTACAAGAATTAAATATAGAATTACAACAATTAAATATTTCCCTAGAACAAAAAGTTAGCGACCGAACCGCAGAATTAGAACAGGCAAAACAGGCTGCTGAAGTCGCAAACCAGACTAAAAGTACCTTTTTAGCAAATATGAGTCATGAATTGCGATCGCCCCTGAATGCAATTTTAGGCTTTGCTCAATTAATGAATCGAAGTAAAACCCTTTCTCCCGAACATCAAGAACAGGTCGAGATCATTTTACAAAGCGGAGAACATTTATTAAATTTAATCAATCAACTATTAGATTTAGCTAAAATTGAAGCTGGTAAAATTACCTTAAATGAGACTAACTTTAATTTGTATAATTTGCTTCAAGATTTAGAGGATATGTTTTCCCTGAAAGCCGAAAATGAGAACTTGTTTTTAAAATTTACCTGTGGCGAAACCGTCCCTGAATATATCTGTACGGATCAAATTAAACTGCGTCAGATTTTAATTAATTTATTGAATAACGCGCTCAAATTCACTTCAAAAGGTGGCATAGATTTAAAGGTTGCTTGTGAGCCCATTGCATCTTCACAAATTCGACTGATTTTTGCTGTTAAAGATACGGGAGTTGGAATTGAACCCGAAGAAATAAATCAACTTTTTCAAGCCTTTACCCAGACCAAAACGGGAAAAGAAATTCAGGAAGGTACCGGATTAGGTCTATCAATTACTCAAAAATTTGTGCAACTGATGGGGGGAAAAATTCAAGTTAATTCTCAAGTCGGTATGGGCACGACCTTTAGCTTTGATATTCAAGCTCACTCTATTGAAAATATAGATTTATCCCCAGAAATTTATCCCAAGCAAGTCATTGGTTTAGTTCCCCATCAACCCATCTATAAAATATTAATTGTTGATGATAAATTTTCCAATCGTAAGTTATTATTCCAACTGCTTCAACCCTTGGGATTTCAATTAAAAGAAGCCGCCAATGGAAAGGAAGCTGTAGAAATTTTTCAAGGGTGGAAACCGGATTTAATTTTTATGGATATGATTATGCCGATTATGGGTGGTTCGGAAGCCACACAACAGATTAAAATGAGTTCTCAGGGTAATAATACTGTAATTATTGCAGTTACAGCGACTGTTTTAGAAGACCAAAAAGCCCAGATCTTTGCTATGGGTTGTGATGATTTTATTACAAAACCCTTTCGGGAATTTCATATTTTTGAGATGATGAAAAAATATCTAGGTCTTGAGTACATTTATGCAGATGAACCCAGCCCAAACCTGTTTAAACCCCCCAATTTTATTCTCACCCATGAGAGTTTTAACGAAATGCCCACCGCTTGGGTTGATGAACTGTATCAAGCGAGTATTGATTTAGATTATGATTTGGTTTTAGATTTAATTCAAGAAATTCCCTCCGAACAGGCGAGTCTATCCCAGACCTTAACGGATTTCGTTTCTAATTATAGACTTGATCAGATTTTTAATATTATTCAAAAAATAAAAAACAATGAATATTAGAGATAAAAAACAATATTTTGGTGGGATTTTAATTATAGATGATAAACTTGAAAATTTAAGAGTTTTATCAGAAATGCTTAAAAACCAAGGCTATAAAATTCGCCAAGCTATTAATGGAACATCGGGATTAAGAGCCATACAATCTGCTCCACCGGATTTAATTTTATTGGATATCAAAATGCCGGATATGGATGGGTATGAAGTCTGTCAACAACTCAAGAGTGATCCTCAGACTGAGGAAATTCCGATTATTTTTATTAGTGGTTTAAACGAAGTTTTAGATAAAGTCAAAGCCTTTGAATTAGGAGCGGTGGATTATATTAGTAAACCCTTTCAAGTCGAAGAAGTCATAGCCCGGATCAAAACTCAGTTTACGATTCAAAGACAGAAAAACCAGTTACAAGCAGAAATTCAATATCGTCAAGCCCAGGAACATCGCTTAAAAATCGAAATTCAACAACGTTTAGTTAAAGAACAAGAATTACAAGCAGAAATTATCCGACGTAAAGAAACCGAGGAGATTTTATATCAATCTCGCTCCTTAATTCAAAGTGTTTTAAATACTTCCATGGATGGAATTGCCGCCTTTCAGTCGGTGCGAGAACCCACAAATGGAGAAATTATGGATTTTCGATGTTTAGTGATTAATCCAATTATTAGTCAAATTTTGAGCCGAGATCGATATCATTTACAGGGTAAAATTGTTTTAAAAAAAATCTTAAAACAAATAGATATTAATTTATTTAAAAAATTTGTTAATTTAGTAGAAACTGGAGTGCCTCTGATTGAAGACATTTTTTATAAAGGCAAAAATAATCAAGGTTGGTATCATTTTATTGCCGTAAAACTTGGGGATGGATTTTCTGTAGCAATTCGAGATATTACCGAACGAAAACAGATGGAAATAGACCTATCTCGTTTAGCTAGATTAGATGGGTTAACTCAAATTGCTAACCGCCATTGTTTTGAGGAGTTTTTAAATCAAGAATGGCTGAGAAATAAACAGGATAAGCAACCGATTTCCTTGATTTTATCTGATGTAGATTATTTCAAAGCCTATAATGATACCTATGGTCATTTAGAAGGAGATGATTGTCTTAAAAAAGTCGCTAAAGCCATTGACCAAGTGATTCAATCCCCCGGAAATCTACTCGCCCGTTATGGGGGAGAAGAATTTGTGGTGATTATGACCCAAACCCGTCTAGTTGAAGCCTTACAAATGGCCACAAAAATTCAGACCGCCATTCGGGAGTTAAATATTCCCCACTCCCAATCCCAAGTCAGTGAATTTCTCACCCTTAGTTTAGGAATATCAACTTTAATACCAACAAAAGAAAACTCAATTCAAGCATTAATTAAATGGGCAGATGAAGCTTTATATGAAGCCAAACAAAAAGGCAGAAATCGGATTATTACGAAAGTCAGCTAAAAGATTCAATCATCTGCATCCCTGCTGCGACAAACCGTTGAAATGCTGAATTAGCTTATTCTGATAATCCAGAATACCAGGAATTACCACCGGAGAAGTACAATCTTCTAATATAGCGCTATGCGCTAGGGAACACCCGATCTGGGGACACCGGATCTGGGGACACCGGATCTGGGGACACCCAATCTGGGAAAAGATGGTCGATTGATTTGAATATGAAATTTATTTGGCAGATCCATGTAAAGCGATCGCAAGTTTGTGTTCATTTAAGGATAGACTTAAGTGCATGAAATTTTGGGTCTTAATAGATCTTAATCTATAGAAGTTACTGCGGGACAGCGACACCTTCGAGCCCTATTCGGAGAGCGTCTATCTCTGAACCCCCTGCCGACAAGTGTTCTCGTAACACCTGTGCCATAGGGTTGAAGCGCTGCACCCTAACTTCTTAAAGCTCACTGATCACAATAATCGCTCTTTTTTAGAGGAGGCAGTAGGAGGTATTCATGGATTTTTTGTCCTTATTCTTCATGGACTTCGTTAAGCAGTTGCAGTCCCCAACACTGGGGTTTTTGATTGGTGGTATGGTCATTGCCGCTCTCGGTAGCGAATTAATAATTCCAGAGGCGATTTGTCAGATCATCGTCTTCATGCTGCTCATGAAAATCGGTCTGACCGGTGGTCAGGCGATCCGCAATTCCAACCTGACGGAGATGGTGTTACCCGCACTGTTTGCTATAACAATAGGGGTTCTTGTTGTATTCATCGCACGCTATACCTTGGCCTATCTGCCGAAGGTCAAAACCGTAGATGCGATTGCCACCGGGGGGTTATTTGGTGCTGTGAGTGGCTCTACCATGGCTGCCGCCCTGACGCTACTGGAAGAACAAAACATCCAATACGAGGCATGGGCTGCCGCACTCTATCCCTTCATGGATATCCCAGCGCTCGTAACGGCGATTGTGGTGGCAAACATTTATCTCAACAAGAAGAAGCGTAGTGCAGCAGGCGAGTCTCTCAGCAAGCAGGAGTATCTCAGCAAGCAAGCCGTGGCGGCAGGTAATTATCCCGATCAGCAAGATTATCCCAGCACCCGCCAAGAGTATCTTAGCAATCAGCAGGCTGAGGATAATCGGGTCAAAATATGGCCGATCATACAGGAAAGCCTTCAGGGGCCTGCCCTATCGGCAATGTTGCTCGGCATTGTTCTTGGCCTGTTCACCCAGCCGGAAAGTGTCTATAAAACCTTCTACGATCCCCTTTTCCGCGGCTTGCTTTCGATCTTGATGCTAGTCATGGGTATGGAGGCTTGGTCAAGGATTGGCGAACTGCGTAAGGTAGCCCAGTGGTACGTTGTTTATAGCGTAGTCGCACCCCTGGTGCATGGGTTCATCGCCTTCGGTCTCGGCATGATTGCCCACTACGCCACGGGATTCAGTCTAGGCGGTGTGGTGATCCTGGCCGTAATCGCGGCTTCGAGTTCAGACATCTCAGGCCCACCCACATTGCGAGCCGGGATTCCGTCGGCCAATCCCTCCGCCTACATCGGCGCATCCACAGCCATCGGTACACCCGTTGCGATCGGCTTGTGTATACCGCTCTTCCTTGGGCTCGCCCAGGCGATAGGTGGCGGCTAATCTCAGACGGGTTGCGGTCTGTCGGTGATCCCTTGGCTCCGCAGACCAAGCAACTTAATATACAAGACAATAGACATAGGTAAGGAGGTAACCAACATGGCCAAGCAAGCTAAAAAGCTCGTCATCGTCACAGAAAAGATTCTGCTGAAAAAGATCGCCCATATCATCGAGGAAGCCGGGGCAACTGGTTATACGGTTGTGGAAACTGGCGGTAAAGGTAGTC
>DATNRE010000216.1:0-7481 GCA_036703685.1 Candidatus Obscuribacterales bacterium | reverse complement strand
GGTAATGGGTAATGGGTAATGGGTAATGGGTAATGGGTAATGGGTAATGGGTAATGGGTAATGGGTAATGGGTAATGGGTAATGGGTAATGGGTAACTAGAATTATTATTGCTTGAGCATAGTATCTACTAAAGAACCTTTTTTTAATATGTCAATTACAGTTACAATTAAACTATTTGCAGTCTTTCAAGAAGCCTACAAAGTTCCAGAATTAGTATGGGATTTTCCGCCAAAAACTCCGGTTTCTGCAATTTTTGATCGGTTGATTCAAGACTATCCAGAACTAGAGCAATGGCGTTCTGTAACCCAATTTGGAATTAACCTAGAATTTGTTACCCCTGATACTGAAATTCAGGATCAAGATGAAGTTGTTTTAATTCCTCCGGTTAGTGGGGGTTAATTCCCTGAACTATTAAGAAGGAATTGTTAGACTCCGAAATGTTTAGCTAAATCTTCAGAACCACCAATTAATTTTCCATCAATAAACACTTGAGGAACTGTAGTTCCTCCGGTGACAGCTTGTAAGCTTTTGGTTGTAACTTCTTTCCCTAAAACAATTTCTTCAAAAGCAATTCCTCGCTCTTTCAAGATAGCTTTAGCACGGGCACAGTAGGGACAACCCACTTTTGTAAAAAGCGAGACTAAAGGGGGTTTGACCGCATTAGGATTAATATATTTGAGCATAGTTTCTGCATCGGAAACTTCAAAGGGGTCGCCAGCAACTTCCGGTTCAATAAACATTTTTTCGATGAGCCCATCTTTGACTAACATCGAATAACGCCATGAACGTTTCCCAAACCCTAAATCGGTTTTATCTACTAACATTCCCATCTTTTCGGTAAACTCGCCATTGCCATCGGGAATTAAAGTAAGATTATCTGCTTCTTGATCTTTTGCCCATTCATTCATCACAAAAGCATCATTTACCGAAATACAAATAATATCATCAACCCCATTTTCCTTAAATACGGGTGCTAAATCGTTATAACCCGGAACATGACTGCTGGAACAGGTGGGGGTAAAGGCACCGGGTAACTCAAAAACAATCACGGTTTTTTGTGAAAACAACTCATCAGTTGTTACATGAACCCATTCGTTATTTTTCCGAGTTCTAAATGTTACCTGGGGAACCCGTTGACCTTCATGATTTTCTAACATTGGTTTTATTCCTATAATTGACAGTAAGGTTAATTTTAATTAGTATCCCATCTAGTAAGTAAGTTGACATAAATAACGTCAAAAAGCCCAAAGCTAAAACCCTTATCCTAAAAAACTTACAGCATTTAGTATTTTAACTTTAATTATGACCACTTACTTATATATAAATTTTGAGTTAATGGGGCATAGATTTAAGATCTTTTTTGTTCAACTTTTTTCAATCTCTAAATACTCTAAAGCTTTAATCAAGGAATCTGGATAAATTTTTGTGGGTGAAAGTGCAAAACTCCTGGCATTTTGTTTGATGTCTAGATCCCGAATCAAGTTTTCTGTCATTTGTCCCGTTATCCCACACCATTGACCTCCAATAGCAGCTACAGTATGACGATATTTGTTAACTACATAACCTGGATTAAAAAATTCGAGGAGTTTGGGATTATTATGATTAAAGACAATGCTGGCAATGGCAGCACCATGCAATCCCACAATGACTTTAGCATTTTTAGACAACGACCATTGTTCATGAATCGGAATATCCTCATAGTAGAATTTTTGAAATCCGTAACTTTTCAGAATATCTTCAACTTCTGCTTCATTGATCAAAGCTCTTGTCCCCTTCCGTGAAATGAACACTTTTTCAGGAGTTGTCTTTGTATATCCTTCAAACTTAAGAGGATTAAAAAAAGTTTTATACCATCCTGTATAACTGCCATTTTTAGGGTTAGTTGCTGAGATAATTTTACCCTCAACATCTCGATCTGTACAAATGATCGGAAACCCTAAAACTCTGTAAGCATTCTTTGCCATTGTACAGGCTTTAGAACGCAAAATAACCGTAACTTTTTCGCCCACCAAATCTTGGGCAACTAAGATGGCTGGAACTACACAGGAAAGGATATGAGCTATGTTGCCATCTGTCTCGTATCTAGTATCATAAATGAAGCCATCTTCATATTTTAAAGGTGTGGTTAGTTGTTTATAAATTTTATAGTAAAAATTCTTAGATTTAATATTAAGATCACGGGTTGAACCCGGACTAACAGACACATAAATTTCCGGTCTTTGGATCTCACATTCAGGTAAGTGAATCTCCAGCATTTCGGGTTGCCAGGCACCTGCCAACCGGGTTGGATAGGTAAAAATTTTTGACGATGGAATAGTCGTGTTTATACTAGCCAGGGTTTTAGTCAGGTTCATTGTTCAATCATCTCACTATGGCGTTAAATGGACAGGATATCACATTTTTTGGAAAGTGGCTGGAAATGAAGATTGGAGCTAAGATGTCATGGAGTTGTGAGGTTAGATTTCATCAGATTGAGCCACACATTCATTCAAACAAGATAATATTGTGTTGTTTATTTAAAAATATTAACCCCCGTAACTGAATATTACCGTAAAATCGGAATTTGTTAAGTTTGATAACAAATTGGAAACGTATGTTATCATAATACATAGCAATCTTAGCAATCAGACTGAAATTACCCACCCCAAAAACGAGTAAATTTTTGTCCCATCATGTCGCTGTGCAGGGATCGGAATTTGTCGGTTGAAGCAGTCCTGAGACCCTGCAAGCATTGATATGATTTGCTTTAGCTTTGCTCAATTAACAGCCGATCCATCTATTATAAAACCAGATATGAGTTTACAAGCACAATTTGATGAAAAACGCAACGGCGAAAAAATTCTAGTTGCTGACGATGAGTCCGCGATTCGGCGGATCTTAAAAACTCGTCTTTCGATGGTGGGCTACAATGTGGTCGTTGCCGCCGATGGTTTAGAAGCGCTGGAAATGTTTGAAAAAGAAAGTCCTGATCTTTTAGTTTTGGATGTGATGATGCCAAAATTAAATGGTTATGGGGTGTGTCAAGAACTGCGAACAAAATCCGATATTCCGATTATTATGTTAACCGCTTTAGGGGATGTGGCGGATCGAATTACGGGTTTAGAATTGGGTGCAGATGATTATTTAACTAAACCTTTTTCTCCTAAAGAATTAGAAGCTCGAATTCATGCAATTTTAAGACGGTTTAAAGATACAACTCCATCCCATAATCTGAGTTCAGAGGTAATTCAACTCGAAGCAGTGCGGATTGATACGGTTAAACGACGGGTTTATAAGGGTGATAAAGTGGTTCCCTTAACCTATATTGAATTCAATCTTTTGGAATTATTAGTTAAACGATCTGGGAGTGCGGTTTCTCGTTCAGAAATTCTCAAGGAATTATGGGGATATACCCCTCGAAGGATTGCGGATATGCGGGTTGTGGATGTTCATGTGGCGCGTTTGCGGGCAAAAATTGAAGAAGATCAACGCAATCCTGAATATATTTTAACGGTGCGCGGTGTGGGTTATTCTGCCCAACGTTTACCCGGTGTGGAAGAAGCTATTGGCGCTTAATTGTTTTCAAATAAAAACTTTTCAAAATTTAAAGACTATTTTCTGTTTTTTGTAAATTTTAAATCTCGATTTCCCCCCTAAAAAATGGTTATCATCACTTATAGATTCATAGGGTTTAGGGTCTAAAATCGAGAATTGGAGGAGAAATATTCAGGCAAAAATTACAAGTCTGAATGTTTCTCCTCTGTTGTTTTAATCAGACTTTTTGATAAATAAAGCCCGATAAACGGGTTCATTTTTGTCTAAAGTTGATTGTTCTCTTTCTGTGGCCAGGGGAAGGGGATTTTCTATTAACCAGTCATTTTGGGTGCGATGAAAAGCGGGATGTTCGGAAAAGCGATCGCACATTTCCACGGCCACATCTTGTATATCAGATTGGACAAAAACCTCTGTTCCTGCTACTAAATAATTAGCTAAATTATTCACTAATTCCGGTTGAACAACTCGGCGTTTTTGATGACGTTTTTTAAACCAAGGGTCGGGAAATTGAATACTCACTCGTTTTAAACATTCTGTTGGTAAGGATGCTAAAATCGGTTGAATTGAAGTATTAGCATTACAAAATAAATAATGTAAATTCGTTAATCCCAGTTGATCTCGGATAATATTAGCTTCCTCAACTAAGCTTTCTCTAATTTCTAATCCCAAATAATTCCATTGAGGTTCTAATTGGGCAAATTCCCATAAAAATTGACCTCTAGCGCAGCCAATATCTAAATGAATGGGTTGGTTAGGATTAGTATAAATCTTTGACCAGTCCGGGGGAATCACCGGAATTAGATATTTTTGACTCAGGGGATTAACGTGTTGACGAACTCGGACGCGGGGCATAAATAATGACTGTAAAATGAACAATAGGATTTAGTGAAATTGGGAGTAGAGTAGTTCTTTATGAACTTTTGCCCGATCTACAAAAAACTCGATTTTTCCCTGGGAAAAGGGTTGATTATTCGCATAACAATCAATCCAGATTTTACTAATTAAGTTAGGATCTTCTAGGAGTTGATCAATTTACCATCCGGGTAATTCTAATTCTTCCATTAAACGGCTAACTTTAGGATCATAACTCAAGGCAAAACAGCGACATTGTTCCGTAGCTGCCATAATTAAACTATGAAATCGCATTCCAATCAAAAATTCTACCCCTCGAAAAACTCCTTTTAATTGTCGCGGATCTTCTAAGATTAGAACTTGACTATTTTCGGGTAGGGCTTGATGTAAAGTTTGGGCGATCGCTAAATCTTGAATAGGTTGAAACGGAATTAATAAAATAAAGGTTTGGGTCGCTTTTTGAAACGAGACTAAGGCCCTAGCAATTAATGATAACCGTTGGGGGGTTAGTTGGGGATGGGGTCGCAAAGTCAGGGCAACTCGGGGGGCGGGTAAATTCCACAACCCGGCCACGGGTCGAGATTCCAAGGCCCAAACCGGATCGGGGGCCAGAGAAAAGGGAATATTCCAGTTAGATAATAACCTCGCAGAACCCACATCCCGCACGCTCACGGCACTACAGCCGGAAAAGGTTTTTTTTGCCAGCCACTGAGAAACAGAACGGTTCAAGGGGCCAATACCCTGGGCCCAGGCAATAGTTGTGAGTCCCATCCGTTGCGCTAATCCCATCAATCCACCATAATAAAAAGGACTGATGGCGCTGGTCACATCTTGGATTAGGCTACCCCCGCCCCAAATCAAAGCATCGGCGCGACGTAGGGCGTTGAGAACTTCCATCCCATTCATGCGATCGCAGGCTTCCACCTGATAATGGGTTTGGGTTTGGCTAGGGTTTCCCGACAAAACCACGGCTTCCACCGTCGGCGGTAACATTTGTAACAACGATGCCAACAAAGCCTCATCCCCCCCATTACCCTTTCCATAATATCCACTACAAATTACCCGTTGCATGGCCTGCCGTTTCCCCAGTTCCCAATATTAATATCAAATTTACACTAATTAAATTAACATAAATATCAGACCAAAATATTAATGAACTTTCTGTTATCGATTGTTAAATTATGCACGCTTTATCGATTCCGACCTGGGTAATTCATATTTCGAGTGTGGTTGAGTGGATTGTGGCGATTTGGTTCATCTGGATTTATGGAGAAGTGACTCAAAATCGAGCTTGGTGGGGTCTTTCCTTCGCCATGTTACCCGCTTTAGTCAGCGCCATGTGTGCCTGTACCTGGCATTATTTTGATAATCCTGCCTCCTTAGAATGGTTAGTGACCTTACAAGCAACCATGACCGTTGTGGGAAATACGACCCTATGTGTGGCGGCTTGGTGGATTTGGCGTAATGCTAATTCCGTTAAAAATTAAGGTTTTTAGCTTGATTTTACACAACATTTAATTACCTCTAACCTTTAAAAAAGAATGTTTTCAAAAGATACTTTATTTGCGATTTCTCTCTTTCCCTATTTAGGGTTTTTATGGTTTTTAACTCGTTCGGGACAAATGCCCCGTTTAGCGTTAATGGGATTCTATGGAACATTGGTTTTTGTAGCGGTAACAATTCCGGCGGGAATTTACGCTAAAGTTGCCTATGGGGAATCTTTAGCTAATATTGATTGGTTACATGGTGGGGCGGAAGTCTTTTTAACCTTGGCTAATATTTTACTGGTTTTAGGATTTCGCCAAGCGATTATTGAAAAACAATCGGCGCAAGAATAAAAAATGAGTTCTCCTAAAACTAACCAGGCTGTTATTTTAACTATAAGTGCCATCTTGAGTTTGTCTTTATTTGGCATTATGGTTTATCTTTTTGTCAATCCTAAAACGGGTTTAATTCCTTTGGTATTTTCAGAAGTAAAAGAACCTATAAACCGTTTAGAGACAAATTCTATAACCATTAAAGATAATGGATATGTCTGGGTAGCGCGAATGTTTCCCCAGTCTCCACCCTATTATCAATCAGCATTATTTGTGCAAAAAAATAGTTCAATTCAGTCTATTGCTGATTTCAAAAATACCACCGTTATCGCTTTAGGAGATTTTAACTCTGCTTCTAGTTTTTATATGCCCACTTATGATTTATTTGGTAAATCTCTATGGGTAGACATGGGACATAGGGGGGAAGTGATTCAAGAATTAGTTAAAAGCGGGAAAGCGGATGTCGGTGCGGCATCCTATGACGCGGTTAAAAATGATCCTAATTTTAGGGTAATTCAGAGGAGTAGAAATATTCCAGGGTCAGGGGTATATCTGTCTCCTGATTTGTCAGATAATGATCAAAAAGCGATTACCCAAGCGTTAGTTAATGCTCCGGCAAATATCCAGAAAAAAGCAAATTATGGTGTAGATGAAGAACCGGATTTTTCCTACTTTATCCAAATTAGTCAGAGAGTAAAAGAAGTATTAAAGTGTGCGAATTTTAATCAAAATCCGGTTAACTTTTTCTGTTCTCCAGCAACTGCTAATATTCCAGAATCCAATCAAATTATTGGAATTGTTAATGGTTTAAGCATAATAGAAAATCAAATCACTCGGTTAACATTACAAGCAAAGGATCAAAAGATTTATTATGTTTTGCTGAATCGCAAAATTTTGAATCAAATTCCTAATGCTGGTAGTGGGTTGAATTTACAAAATAAAACCCTAGTGATTAGGGGAGTTATTCCCGATCCACAATCTAATCAAATCGTCATTAATGACCCCAATCAAATCGAGGTTTTTAATTAACATTATAGGAGAGGAGGTTAACCATTATTTTGAAATTATTATTGACAGGTTTATTACCTATTATTTTATGGGTTGAAGGTTTTGATGTACCCATTCACAGTTTTTCTTTAGGAGAAATTAAACCGCTTGCAGCCCGAATTATTCCTGATTTTTCACTCCCTAAAATTAATCCTAACCAACCTTCAAACATAGACCTTGACCAATGCAATGAACTCCCCTCTGGTTACGGAATTCCAGGGTTTAGACCG